>JANPMR010000455.1:0-20251 GCA_031427055.1 Rubrivivax sp. | reverse complement strand
AGCCGGCCCTGTTCATCAAGCGCCGGGCCGCCGCTCATGCCCGCACTGAGTGATCCGCCGAAGAACAGGGTCTCGAGAAAGCTGCGTTCCACCGGCCCGTTGTAGTTGCCCTCGGCCACTGCGAAGCCCACGTCCAGCGGGTTGCCCATAGAGAAAATGCGCGCGCCGCGCGCCAGCGGCTCGTCCTGCGGGCGCAGCGCCACGGCGCCGCGGCCGGCCAGCGGCGCGGGGTCGACCGGGCGCAGCAGCGCCAGGTCGTGGATGACATCGAAGGCCAGCAACTGCAGCGCGCCCTGGCGGCCGTCCACCGTGGCGTAGACCAGGCGGTGGCGGCCCGGCTGCAGCGCGTACTGGCTGACGACGTGGTAGTTGGTGATCAGGTGCCCGGCGTCGTCGACCAGGAAGCCCGAGCCCACCGAAGACTGGCTGTCCTGCGTCTTGAGCAGGGTGCGCACCTGCAGCAGCAGTGGCCGCGTGCGCTCGTAGATGCGCTGGCCGGTGCCGGTGAGCGGCGCCTCGCCGTTGCCGGCCGCGCTGGCGGGGGCCGGCGCGGCCTGGGGTGGGGCTTGGGGAGAGGGCTTGGGCAGGTCTGCGGGCGCCGCAGCCCACGCGGCCCCGATGCCGCAGGCCGCACTGGCCAGCCATGCCAAGGCCACCCGGCGCAGGGCGCTTTGGCGAGTGGACCCAGCAGAGATCGGCATCGACAGATCTTAGCCCGCTGGGTGCTACCCTCGGCTTTCATGTCGAAGCCATCAACGCCTGCCGCCCGTTTGCGCTGGCTGGGCACCTGGGTTGACGAGGTCGATGCACGCAGCCTGCGCGCCGATTTCATTGCCGCACTGCTGGCGGCGGTGCTGGTGCTGCCGCAGGGCCTGGCCTTTGCGGCACTGGCCGGGTTGCCGCCGGCCTGGGGCATCTACAGCGCCGTCGTGCCCACGCTGGTGGCCGCGCTGGCCGGCAGCAGCCGCCATGTGCTGACGGGCCCCACCAATGCGCTGTCGCTGGCCTTGGCGGCCTCGCTGGCGCCGCTGGCCGCCGCCAACACGGCCGAGTACCTGCGGCTGGCGCTGGTGGTGACGCTGATGATCGGCCTCATCCAGGTCGCGGTGTCCTTGCTGCGGCTGGGCGTGCTCGCGCACTTCATTGCGCCGTCGGTGTTGCTGGGCTTTTGCAGTGGCGCCGCAGTGCTGATCGCCTGGCATGCGCTGGCGGGTCTGGGCGTCTGGCCGCGCTTTGACATGGCGGCCGTAGTGATCGGCGGCCTCAGCTTTGCCCTGGCGCTGGCCCTGCGCATGCGTTGGCCGCGCAGCCCGGCCCTCCTCATCGCGCTGCTTGTGGCGACTGCCGCGGCTGCAGCCGCCAGCACCTGGGGTGGCATGAGCTTCGTTCGCGTGGGCGCCTTGCCGCAGGCCTGGCCTGCGTTTGCCGTGCCGGCCATGACCTGGGCCGACCTGCCGCGGCTGGCCACCATCGCGCTGGCCCTCACGCTGGTGGCGCTGGGGCAGTCGGTGGCCATCGCCAAGACGATGGCGCTGCGCAGCGGGCAGGTGCTGGACGTCAACCGCGAGTGTCTGGGCCAGGGCCTGGCCAACACGGCGGGCGCGTTCTTCTCGTGCTTTGCCAGTTGCGGCTCGCTCAACCGCTCGGTGCCGCACCAGATGGCCGGTGCCGTCACGCCGCTGGCGGGCGTGATGGCCGCGCTGGCGCTGCTGATGCTGGTGGCGCTGGCGGCACCGCTGCTGGCCTGGGTGCCGATGGCGGCCATCGCCGGCCTGCTGTTGCTGGTGGCCTTCTCGCTGGTCGACCGTCCGGCCTGGCGCGAGCTGATGCGGCTTGACCGCCGCGAGGCCGTCGTCGCCGCCGGCACCGCGCTGGCGACCCTGCTGCTGCCGATCCCGGTGGCCGTGCTGGCTGGCGTGGCGGCCTCGTTGGTGCTCTACCTGTACCGCACCGCGCATCCGGCGCTGCGCACGATGGGCTTTACCGATCCGCCGCAAACTGGACTGATGCGCCCGTTTGCCGTGCTGCACCCCGGCGCGCCCGAATGTCCGCAGCTCAAGCTGCTGCGCATGGAAGGTTCGGTGTGGTTTGGCGCCGAGGCCCATGTGGCCGACACCTTGCAAGCCCTGCGCGATGCGCCGCAGCCGGCGCGCCATCTGCTGGTGATGGCCAAGAGCATGAACTTCATCGACGCCGCGGGTGCCGCGCTGTGGGAGCGCGAACGCGTGCAGCGTCGCAAGATGCGTGGCGACCTGTACTTCCACCGCCCGCGCCCCGAGGTCATGCACCTGTGGCAGGCCAGCGGCTATGTTGATCGCCTGGGCGCCGAGAACCTGTTCGCCGACAAGCGCAGCGCCATCGCCGCCATCGTGCCGCGGCTCGATGGCGGCATCTGCGCCGACTGCCCGCACCGTGTCTTCGAAGAGTGTGCGCGCCAGAGCGGCGGCGCGGATGCGGTCAGCCCGGCGGTCAGCCCGGCGGTCAGCGCGGCAGGCGCAGAAAGTCTTCCAGCCCCTGCCGCACCGCCCGCGCCATGAGCGCGCGGAAGGCCGGGTCGAGCAGCCGCGCTTCGTCGCCCGGGTGCGACACGAAAGCCTGCTCGACCAGCGCCGCCGGCATCCAGGTCGTCAGGCGCATCGGCGTGTAGTTGAAGTTGCTCACCAGCCCGAAGTCCTCAAGGCCGGTCTGCTCGAGCATGCGCCGGTGCAGTGCCGCGGCCAGATCGCGGCCGCTGGCGTGCTTGTGGAAGGTGGACGTGCCCGACACGCGCAGGTAGCCGCCGCCGGTGTCGGCGGCATTGGCGTGCACGCTGACGAAAACCTGTGCGCCGCTGGCCGCAACGCGGCGTGCGCGCTCGCGCGGGCTCGGGTTCTCGTCGCCTTCGCGCACCACGCTGACGCGCGCGCCAGCGGCTTCAAGCTCGGCCTTCAGGGCGTCCACTGTCCAGCGGTTGATGTCCTTCTCGGGCGTGCCGGTGGCGCCCACGGCGCCCAGGTTGCTGGCGCTGCCGTGGCCGGGCTCGAGCGCGACGTGGATGCCGGCCAGTGGCGAGCCCTCGGCCGCGACCACGGGCGCCGCGCGCAACACGACACGCAGCGCACCGGCCGTGCGCTCGGTGCGCCAGCCCCACAGGCGCGGCTGCTGCAACGCGATCATCAGGCGCACGCGCGCGGGCCCGATCTGCTCGGCCGTGACCTCGCGCACCACCTTGGCCGTGGCGCGCTGTGAGATCCAGGTGGTGGCGTGATGGGCGCCGAAGATGTCGACCTGCAAGCTGTGGCGCCCGGCGCTGTCGCTGACAGCCGCCACGGCGTAGGGCGCGCGCGCGCCCAGCGGCACCTGCACCACGTCGCCCTCGGCCGAGCCGCTGATCGAGATCGACGTGAAGCTGAGCTGGGGCGGCAGCGTGCCCGGCGGTGCGGGCGTGACGGCGCTGCTGGCGACCCAGGCGTCGACGCCGGGCGACAGCGCCACGCGCAGCCATTCGCCGCGCTGACCCGTGGCGGCCAGCAGCACGCCGGCGGGCAGCTCGGCCAGGTTGGGGCCGCCCAGGCGCACCTCATGCAGGCCGTGCAGCAGGTCGGCGCCCTCGGCACCGACGGCGAACAGGCGCTCCGGGTCGGCGCGCCACTGGCCCGCCTCGCCTGGCGTGAGCGCGTTGAGCGGCCGCTTGCCGGCGCTGCGCGGCAAGGCCACCGGCGTGACACGCACTTGCACCGCCGCGGGCTGGACATCGTCACTGCCGACGAACGCGATCAGCGCGCGATAGCGGCCGGCTTCGGCCTCGACCAGTGGCCACCAGCGCTGGCCCGGCAATCGCGCCTCGACACGCTGGCCGGGTGTGGCGCGCACGGCCACCTCGACGCCCTCGCCCGGTGCCACGCGGTGCAGGGCCGCCGGCCGCAGGCTGGAGCCGTCGAGCCACAGGCGGTCTAACGGCCACTGCGCGGCTGCGGCCGGCGCCTGACGTTCGATGTCCAGCGTGCGCTCCAGCGTCTGGCCGCCCACGCCGACGGCCTCGATGCGGATGCGGTTGGGCCCGGGCACGAGCGCGACGCGGTCGCGCGCAAAGACGCCCGTGGCGTACACCGTGACGGGCTCGCCGCCGACGCGCACCTGCGCACCCGGCGCGGTGCGGCCCAGCACGTTGACGAATTCGCGCGTCGTCACGGCGGGCTCATCGCGCGGCGCCAGCAACTCCAGCGTCAGCGGCATCTGCGCCGCGGCGAGCAGCGGTGCTGCGGCCGTTGTCAAGGCGGTCAGCAAGCAAATCAGGTGGCGCACGCCCCTCACTTGCGCATCAGCGTGCTCTTGCCGAACAGGCTCTCGATGAGGTCCACCGCGAGCAGCGCGGTCTTGTTGCGCACATCCAGGGCCGGGTTGAGCTCCATCACGTCCAGGCTGCCCAGGCGGCCGCTGTCGGCAATCATCTCCATGCACAGCTGCGCCTCGCGGTAGGTAGGGCCGCCGGGCACCGTGGTGCCGACGCCGGGCGCGATGTCGGCATCGAGAAAGTCGACATCGAAGCTGACGTGCAGGTGGGTCTTGTCGTCGAGCGTGGCCAGCGCCAGCTCCATGGTGTGGCGCATGCCCATCTCGTCGATGTAGCGCATGTCGAAGACCTCGAGCCCGGCCTGGTGCACGAAGCGCTTCTCGCCGGCGTCGACACTGCGGATGCCGATCTGCCGCACCACCTTGGCGTTGATGGCCGGCACCGTGCCGCCGATCTCGATCAGCTCTTGCGGACCATGCCCCGCACAGGCAGGCCAAGGGCATGCCGTGGATGTTGCCGCTGGGCGTGAGCGTGCTGGTGTTGAAGTCGGCATGCGCGTCCAGCCACAGCACGCGCAACTTCTTGCCGGCTTCGCGGCAATGGCGTGCCACGGCACTGATGCTGCCTATGCCCAGGCAGTGGTCGCCGCCCAGCAGGATGGGCAGGCGGCCGAGCTGCAGTTCGCCGTACACGGCCTCGTGCACGGCACGGTTCCAGGCTGCCACCTCGTGCAGATGGCGGTAGCCATCCACCGGCGGCAGCCAGGGGTTGGACGGGCCCGACAAGTTGCCGCGGTCGATGACCTCGAGGCCGTGCGATTCGAGCGTGGCGCCGATGCCGGCCACGCGCAGGGCTTCTGGGCCCATGCTGGCGCCGCGCGCACCGGCACCAATGTCGGTGGGCGCGCCGATGAGGCTGACGAGATTGTTCATGCCGTGTTTGTCTTCAAGTGATGTTCAGATGTCGGTGGCGAGCTCGCCGGCACGGGCGCCTGAGGCGTCGAAGCTGTAGTGCGCCGACAGCACGTCCCAGGCTTCTTCGGCGGTCTCGACGAAGCGCACGAGGTCGAGGTCGGCCTCGCAGATCATGCCGGTCTCGACGAGGTAGTCGAAGTCGACCAGGCGCTGCCAGAAGGCGCGGCCGAAGAGCAGGATGGGCCGGCGCCGGCTCTTGCCAGTCTGCATCAGCGTGATCGACTCGAACAGCTCGTCCAGCGTGCCAAAGCCTCCTGGGAAGCAGGCCAGCGCGATGCTGCGCATCAGGAAGTGCATCTTGCGCAGCGCGAAGTAATGGAACTGAAAGCACAGCTCGGGCGTGATGTAGGCGTTGGGCGCCTGCTCACGCGGCAGCACGATGTTGAGGCCGATGCTCTTGCCCGCGACGTCGTGCGCGCCGCGGTTGCCGGCTTCCATGATGCCGGGGCCGCCGCCGGTCACCACGTACACCGGCCAGGCATGCGATCTTGATCGGTCGGTGACGATGGCGGCGAAGCGGCGTGCCTCGCCGTACCAGTGGCTCATGTCCAGCGCGCTCTGGGCACGGCGAATGGCTTGCGCGTCGCCGCCGGTGCGCGCTTGCTCGAGCGCCTGCGCCGCCACCTCGGGCGCCAGCGTGCGCGCGCTGCCGAAGATGACGAGCGTGGAGCGAATGCCATGCTCCTGCTGCACCAGTTCGGGCTTGAGCAGTTCGAGCTGCATGCGCACCGGGCGCAACTCGTCGCGCAGCAAGAAGGCGCTGTCGGCAAAGGCCAGCCGGTAGGCGCTCTCGGGGCCGGCGTAGCGCTGCGGCTGCGCCAAGGCGGTGGCTTCCTCTTCAGCCGTGGGGAAGTTGCGTGCGGTCAGGTCCGGGTGCGGGGCGTTCATGGCGGCGAGCTTAATGCCGATCATGGCGGCGGCCAGGTGCTGACCCGGCGCGAGAACCCGAAAGGTGATTGAATCGCGAACCGGAGGTGCACTGCAATGGTCATGCGAGTCTGTCTACCCATCCACTGGGCACGCGCCGCGGTGCTGGTGCTGCTGGGCGCGTGCGCCGGCGCGGCACAAGCGGCCGATGTGTTGCGACTGGCCACCGGCGAGTTGCCGCCCTATGCCACGCAATCGCGCGCCGACAAGGGCATCGCCCTCAACATCGTGCGTGCCGCCTTCCAGGCCGAAGGTGTGACGGTGGAGTACACCTTCCTGCCCTGGGGCCGCGCGCAAGAAGAGGCGCGCATCGGCAAGTGGGACGGCACCGCGTACTGGGGCCGGCGACCGGAGCGCGAGCGCGACTTCCTGCTCAGTGACAACGTCATCACCGAGCAATGGATCCTGCTGCACCGTGCCGATGCCGCGCTCGACTGGACCCGTTGGCAGGACCTTGGCAACCGAAGCATTGCTGCCATCCGAACCTACACCTACACGCCAGAGTTCCATGCGCTGGCCGAAGCGGGCACGCTGAAGGTCGACTGGTCGCCCGACGATCTGGCGACGCTGCGCAAGCTGGTGGCCGGGCGCGCCGACATCGTGCCGCTGGACCGCAACGTCGCCTGCTTCCTGCTCGACACCCAGTTCACGCCGGCGCAGGCCGCGCTCGTGCGCGCCCACCCCCGGCTGATCACCGAGAACTTCACCACGCACCTGATGTTGCCGCGCCAGAAGCCCGAAAGCGTTCAGCGCCTGGCCAGCTTCAACCGCGGGCTGGCCAAGCTGCGCAGCAGTGGCGAGTACCGCAAATTGCTCGAAGCGGGCGAGTGCAAGGCGGGGCTGGCCCAACCCACGCCTGGCAAGTAGCGCACAGCGCGGCATGCACGGCGCTGGCGCCTGGCCGGGTCAGCCTGTTGCGACGGGCCCGCGCGCCGGCAGCGGCATGAGCATGGCGTCGATCTGGCGCAAGGCCTCGTCAAAGTCCAGCGGCTTGGTGAGGTAGGCCCGTGCGCCGGCGGCCAGCGCGGCATCAACGCTGTCGTTCATGGCATCGGCCGACACCATCAGCACCGGCACCGCACTCAGCATGGGCGCAGCCTTCATGCGCAACAGCAGGTCGATGCCGCTGCCATCGGGAAGCTGCATGTCCATCAGCACCAGATCCGGCGGCTCGTCGCCTATCGCGGCCCAGCCCGCGTCCAGCGTGTCGCAGACGCGCAATTGCACCTGGGGCCGGCGCATCAACAGCGCCTGCATGACCTGGGCGTTGACCGCATCGTCCTCGACGTAGACCACGCGCCTGGCGCCGTAGGTGGACGCAGGCGCGGCCGCCGTTCCGACGGCCGGTCCGGCGGCGACCGCGGCCCTCGCGGCGCGCGGCAGGTGAACGGTGAAGGTGCTGCCGGCACCGGCCTGGCTCTCGAGCTCGAGCCGTCCGTGCATCAGGTCCACCAGCGCGCGTGTCACGACCAGGCCGATGCCGGTGCCGGGCTTGGACGTCGACTCGCGTCCCAGCCGGTTGAAGGACTGATAGAGCTGGGCCACCTGCGTGCTGTCCATGCCCAGCCCGGTGTCCTGGATTTGGATCGCCACGCTGTCGTCGCCGGGGGCCATCACGATCACAAGCACATGGCCGCCGGGCCGGTTGTACTTGACGGCATTGCTGAGCAGGTTGACCAACACTTGCTCCAGCCGCAAGGAATCGGCCAGCACGTGGCAGGCCTCGTCGTCGATGCGGGTTTCGAGTTCGATGCCATCGATGGCCGCTTCGGCGCGCACATAGGCCAGCGCGTCGGTCAGCAGCGGACGCAGGTCCAGCGGTCTGAGTTCGAGCCGCAAGGAGCCGGCCTCGATGCGCGAGAGTTCGAGCACGTCGCCAATCATCCGGGTCAGGTGCCAGCCTGCGCGGCCAATCAACTGCACCTGCGCCAGGCGCTGTGGATCGGCGCTGACCACGGCGTCGTGCTCCAGCGTCTGCGCGAAGCCGACGATGGCATTCAAGGGCGTGCGCAACTCGTGGCTCATGCGCGAGAGGAACTGCGTCTTGGCCATGCTGGCGGCCTCGGCGCGCTCACGCGCCAGTTCGGCCCGTTCGCGCAGGCCGGACTCGGAGACGTCGTAGATCACGATGCTCAAGGCGGCATCTGCAGTGCCGGCCAGGCGGTTGACGAGGGCCTCGGCCTCGAACGCGCTCGCCTGCGCCGGCAGCACCCGCACGCGCGCCGTGCGTTCGCCAGGCCGTGTGGCGGCGCGCGCGATCCAGGCCTGCAGATCTTCTTCCGCGCCCGCGGCATCGGCGACCCCGTGCACCTGGGCGAGGCCGGCCAAGCTGCGGCCAGCCAGCGTCTGCGGTGGGCAGCCGAGCAGGCTTGATGCGGCGGGGTTGGCGTAACGGACCTGGCCCTGGTTGTCGAGCGTGAGCAGCGCGTCGCGCAGCGAACCCAAGATCACCGAGCGCTCGTGCAATTGCTCGCGCAAATGGTCCTCGGCCTCGCGACGGCGCACGACCTCGACCCCCTGTGCGTGATGAAAGCGGTTGACGGCCACGGCCAGCACCACGATCTCGTCGCGGCTCGCCTCGGCATCGTGCGGCACCGGCAGATGCGCCTGCGGGTCGTCGGTGCGCAGTCGGGCCAGCGCTGCCACCATGGCCTGCAGACGGCGTGTCACCAGAGCGTGCAGCAGCAGCAACAGGCCGATCGCGGTGGCCGCCACCTTGAGCAGCTCGAGCGGCAATCGTGCGAGCGCCTGGTCGACGATCTGCTGGTTGATCTCGCCCGTCGACTCGACGACTCGCAGCTTGCCGATTGGCGCCTGTCGCGCCGGGACACGCAGGTCGATCTCGCGCACCGAGGTGGCGCCCTTGCCGGACCAGCCGTCGCGCACCACACGCACCGGCCTGTCGCTGCCGTCGACGCGCAACTCCACCTCGACGATGCCGCCTTCGCGAACGAGAGAACGGCCCAACTCGCGCAAGCCGTCGGGGTCGAAATTCCAGAGCGCCAGTGCCATCGGCGGCACGCTCAGCGCGATGGCCGCGTCGGCGCCCTGTACGGCCGTCTGCAACAGACGCTGGCGCTCGCGGATCAGTTCCATCGCCCCCACGCCGACGAAGACCAGCAGGCTGAACAGCGTGGTCGCCAACACGAGCAGTGGAACGAGCGAGTAACGCGGTCTGGGCAGCGACATCAGTGACACCGAACCCACAAACTCGGCGGGTGCGAAAGTCGCTGACTATAGTTGTGGCGCTACCTCACGGCAGGTGCAGCGAGCCGCAAACCGTGCAACCGGCATGGCGTTGCAGTGCGATCACTTGCCACTCCATGCGCCGCGCGTCCAGCATCAGCAGTCGGCCCGCCAGCGGCTCGCCGGTGACGGCCAGCAGCTTGAGCGCCTCGGCGGCCTGCATCGCGCCGATGATGCCCACCAGCGGCGCAAACACGCCCATCGTGGCGCAGGCGACATCCTCGTGCGCCGCGTCGGGTGCGAACAGGCAGGCGTAGCACGGCGCGCCAGGCTGCCGGGTGTCGTAGACCGAGATTTGCGCGTCCCAGCCGATGGCGGCGCCCGACACCAGCGGGCGTCGGTGGCGCACACAGGCGGCGTTGACGGCGTGGCGGGTGCTGAAGTTGTCGCTGCAGTCCAGCACCACGTCGGCGCTTGGCACCCACTTGTCCAGCAGCGCGGCGTCGGCGCGTTGCACTAGCGCGCGCAGTTGCAGGTCGGGGTTGATGGCCGCCAGCGTGGCGCACACCGACAGGGCCTTGGGCAGGCCGATGCGCGACTGGTCGTGCGCCACCTGGCGCTGCAAGTTGGTGAGGTCTACCGTGTCGTGGTCGACCACCGTGATGCGGCCGACGCCGGCACTGGCCAAGTACAGCGCAGCCGGCGAGCCCAGGCCGCCAGCGCCGATGATCAACGCGTGCGACGCCAGCAAGCGCTGCTGGCCCGCGATACCGATCTCGTCGAGCATCAGGTGGCGGGCGTAGCGCAGGAGTTGCTGATCGTTCATGGTCTATGAAAAAAGCCCGCCGTCGGCGGGCTTCGTCCTGGCAGGCAACAGCTACTTCTTGACGCTGTCGGCGGCGGCGCGTTGCTCGGCAGGGGCTGTCTTGCTGGCCATCACCGGCAGGCCGCGCAACTGGTTCAGCGCCTGCTGCAGCGGGAAGTCTTCAGGCGTGCCGAACTCGGGCAGCGGCTTGATGGGCTCCTTGGTCTTGGCGACCTGCTCTTCGAGCTTCTTGCGCGCTTCGTCGCGGGCCTTCTCGCGATCGGCGTCTTTCTTCTCGTCGGCGCCCGTGAGGTGCTTGTCGAGATCGGCCTCGCGCATGCGCAGTGCGGCAAAGACGTTGCCTTCGGCGGTCTCGTCGAGCCAGACGTCGGGCACGATGCCCTTGGCCTGGATGCTGCGGCCGCTGGGCGTGTAGTAGCGGCCCGTGGTGAGCTTCAGGCCGGCGTCGGAGGGCAGCGGGCGCAGGGTCTGCACCGAGCCCTTGCCGAAGGTCTGCGCGCCCATGATGACGGCGCGCTTGTGGTCCTGCAGGGCGCCGGCGACGATCTCGCTGGCCGAGGCCGAACCCTCGTTGACCAGCACCACCAAGGGCACCGACTTGAGCGCCGCGGGCAGGCGGCGCAGCGGATCGGTGCCGGCGCGACGGGCGTAGAAGTCGGGGTGGGCGCGGAAGGTGGCGCGCGACTCGGGCAACTGGCCGTTGGTGGTGACGATCACGGTGTCGGCCGGCAGGAAGGCCGCCGAGATGGCCACGGCGCCGTCGAGCACGCCGCCCGGATCGTTGCGCAGGTCGAGCACCAGGCCCTTGAGGTTGGGGTCTTGCTTGTAGAGCTCATCGACCTTGCGCACGAAGTCGTCGACCGCGGTCTCGCGGAACTGGCTCACGCGCACCCAGCCGTAGCCCGGAGCCGGCATGCCGGCGCGCACGCTTTGCATGCGGATTTCTTCGCGCACGATGGTGAGCGGGAAGCTGCGGTTCTCGAGTTTGCGGAAGATCGTGAAGTTGACCTTGGTGTTGGGCTCGCCGCGGATGCGCTTGACCGCTTGGTCGACGCTCATGCCCTTGACTGGCGTGTCGTCGATGCGGGTGATCAGGTCGCCGGGCTTGAGGCCGGCGCGGAAGGCCGGCGAGCCCTCGATCGGCGAGACGACCTTGATGACGCCGTCTTCCATGCCCATCTCGATGCCGATGCCGATGAACTTGCCACCGGTCTCCTCGCGAAACTCTTTCCAGCTCTTCTTGTCGAAGTACTGCGAGTGCGGGTCGAGCCCGGAGACCATGCCGGCAATGGCGTCGTTGATGAGTTTTTTCTCGTCGATGGGCTCGACGTACTCGGTCTTGATGCGGTCGAACACAACGGCCAGTTGCTGAACTTGCTCGAGCGGCAGCGGCGACATCGAACTGCGCGCCACCGCCTGCAACTGCATGGTGGCCAGCGCACCCGCCACGGCCCCCACGGCCAGGATGCCGGCGACTTTGAGATTCGAACGCATGTTGGGGGCGCCTTTCAGTGCGGTAGGCCGTGGGCGGCCAGTATAGAACCGGACCCGCCGGCGATGGGACTGTGAGTCCGGTCAGCGCCGCGAAGTTGCACCGCCAAACGTGAAGCTTTGTGTGCGCTGGGCTGGGCGCGCCGGCATGCGCGCGGGCTTGCGTGGTCCCGCCGACAGGAATCGAACCTGTATCTGGCGCTTAGGAGGCGCCTGTTCTATCCATTGAACTACGGTGGGACGGGCACGATTGTAGGAGCCCGCCCGACACCGATCAGACACCGATCAGACACCGATCAGACGGCGATCAGGCCGTGGCCGGCTGATCGACGGCGCGGTGTATCAGACGGCCGCCGCCTGATCGGCGCGGTAGACGCGCACGCAGTTGCGCCCGGCTTCCTTGGCTTCGCGGCAGGCGGTTGCGGCGGCGGCCATCACCGCGTCTGCAGTCGTCATGGCCAGGCTGATCTGCACCACGCCCACGCTGGTCGGCACGCGCGCGCGCTTGTCGCCCCAGCGCACGCGAAACTGGCCGATCGCCAGGCGCAGCTTGTCGGCGATGAGTTGCGCCCAATGCTCGTCGCAGGCCGGCAGCAGCACCGCGAAGTGGTCGCCTTCGAGGCGGGCCGCCAGGTCAGATGTGCGCACCTTGGCCTGCAGCAGGGCTGCGATCTCGAACAGCGCGTGGTCGCCGCCGGCGTTGCCGAACTGCACATTGACGGCGGCAAAGTGATCCAGATCGATGTGCAGCATGCACACCGGCTCATGGCGCCGGCTGCCCACGTGGTCGGCCACGCGGCGCTCGAACTCGCGCCGGTTGCACAGTTCGGTGAGGTTGTCGTGCGCCGAGGCCCAGGTCGGGTGCTCGCGCTGGCGCCGCGTGGCCGAGACGTCTTCGATCATCCACAGCGCCTCGCCAGCGGGCTCGCCCCAGGTCAGGGGCATGGCCTGCAGCCGGCCCCAGAAGCGCGTGCCGTCGCGGCGCACGTACTCGATCTCCTCGTCGAACGGGTGCTGCACGGCAAAGGCCTCGAGCATGCGCTGGTGGACACCGGCGTGGAAGGCGTCTGACACATGCACCGAGCGCGTGGGTTGCCCGGTGAGGCCCGCATCGTCGGCGCAGTGGAACAAGTGGTTCATCTGGGCGCCAACCTGGCTGAAGCGCTGGTCGCGCATGAAGGCCGTGGCGACGCGGCTGCGGTCGAGCAGCGCGTGCAACCGCGTCTCGGCGGCGGGGCCGCTGATGGGCGATGGGGGCGATGTGGGCGATGTGGGCGATGTGGGGTTCATGGAGGCTCCTTGGAACGGCAGGACGTGCAGCTTCGGGCGCAGGCGTCGGCACAAACGAGGGTGTAAGGCCAGTGAGGCGGTGTCAAACGCGAGAAGTCGGCCCGCAAGGGCGCTCTATTCTCGGCGTGCGCCGCCGTCGCTGCGGCATCAGCGGGCCGGCGCTGATGTCGGCGCTGATGTCGGGGCTGAGGCCGCGGGCGCTGCAGGTGCTGTCGGTGCAGCGGGCACCCCCGCCGCCTCGCCCAGGCGCAGCACCCAGATCACGTCCAGCGAGTTCTCCAGCCCGCTCTGCAAACGCAGCGTGAAGCGCTGCGCGATGCGGTAGATCAGCTGCCAGGTGCCATTGGTGGCGTTGACGCCACGCTCGTAGCCCACGTACCAGCGGCGCGAGAGCTGCTTGCCCAGTGTGATGACGGTCTCGCGCACGTCACCTTCGCTCTGGCGCAACGACAGTTCGTCCAGGCCCAGGTTGCGCAGCAGCGCGTCGGTGGGCGCCTCGCCCTCGCCGGCGATCAGCGCCACCGCGGCACGTTGCAGCAATGCGGTGTCGCTGCGGCCCAGGCCGTCGGGTGCGCGGCCCAACATCAGCCAGGCCAGCTTGTCGGTGTCGCTCATCTCCGGCTCGGAGTAAAGCCGCACACGCGGCGTGAGCACGTTGCCGCTGATCAGCACGCCGACACGGGTGTCCAGGTTGGGGCGCAGCGCCAGCACATCCAGGCGCGGGTTGCCCGGCGGGCCGCTGAAGGCCAGGATGCCGCGCTCGATCTCCAGCTTCTGGCTGTAGGCGGCGTAGGTGCCGCGTTCGGCGCGGATGGTGCCGTTGACGGCCAACTGGCCTTCGGGCGCGGTCAGGCGCACTTGGCCCCGCAGCACCGTGTCCAGGCCACGGCCGCGCACGTGCAGTTCATCGCCGAGGTCGACATTCACGCCGAGCGTGAAATTGCGTCGCTTGCGGGGTGCGATGGGCTGGGCGCCCACGTCCTCGGCGACGGCCGCACGGCGCACCGTGACGTCTTCGTCCAGCGTGGGTGCGCTGCTGCGGCCGGCGTCGAACAGGCCTTCGTCGACCGTGAACGATCCGTCCAGGCGCCCGGCTTCGGAAGACAGTTGCAGCTCGGCCGTGCCGCTGGCGATGAGCATGCGGTCGACGCGGCCCAGCACGCGGAATCGCTCAGCCTTGACCTGCAGCCGCGCCTGCGGCGTCGCGCCCAGCGTGGCGCCGCCGGTGATGCTCAGGCTGCCGTCGCCGCCGCGCAGCTTGAAGCGCTCGATTTGCGCGGTATCGCCATCCAGACGCACGCTGACATCGCCATCGGTGACGTTGACGCCCTCCAGCAGATTGCGAACGCCCAGGCGGCTGCCGCTGAGCGTGCCGCTGTAGCGCGGTGCGCCAAAGCTGCCGCTGAGCGCCGCGGTGGTGCGCAATTCGCCGCCCAGATGCCAGCCGGGCGGGATCCAGGCGCGCCAGATGCCGATGTCGGCCACCCGCGCCTGCACGTCGCCCTCGATGCGGTCGGCTGCTTGCGGCCAGCGTTGCTGTGGCGTGCTCAGCACGCGCAGACTGCCGCTGATTTCACC
This sequence comes from Rubrivivax sp., assembly GCA_031427055.1. GTDB lineage: Bacteria > Pseudomonadota > Gammaproteobacteria > Burkholderiales > Burkholderiaceae_C > Rubrivivax. Next base: position 5,706 of record JANPMR010000455.1, on the reverse strand, counting down.
CAGGCTGCGGCCGCGAAACAGCGGCGAAAAGATCCACTGGCCATCGTGCACGCCGATGGCCAGGCGCAGGTCGGTCAGGCCCAGCAGTTGCAGGGTGTCAGCGGTGGAGACATGCAGGTCGCCGTCGTGCCGCTCAAAGCTCAGGTCCGCATCGAAACGCTCGCCAGCGCGGATGTTCACCCGTGCCGCCACCCGCAGATCGCCCTGCCAGCCCATGTCGGGCTGCACGCGGGCCAGCAAAGGTGCCAGCGCAAAGGGCTCGATGTCGGCGCGCAGCTCGAGTTGGGTGCGTTCGCCGCGCAGATCCAGCCGCACGTCGTCCCAGCGCAGTGTCACCGCGTCGGCCAGTTGCACGCGGCCGGCTTCGGCCTGCAAGGTGGTCAGCGAGCCGTCGGCGCCGAACTGCAGCTCGGCGCGCAGATCGCGCGCCTGCGCCCAGTTTGATGCCGAGGCGCCGGCACCCGCGCCGCCATCCCACGAGCCAATGGACAGCCGTTCGATGCGGGCGCGCCAGCGGCCACCCCCCGCGGCATCGGCCAGCCAGCCACCTTGCGCCAGCAACTGCCCCCGCGTGCCCGACTGCGACTGCACACCCAGCAACTGCACCGCCAGCTCCGGCGGCAGCAAGGGCAGCGCGCCGGCCAACTCGAGGCGGTGGTCGGCCAGCGTGCCGCGCAACTCGGCGCGCAGGCTGTCGGCGCGCTGGCTGCCAAACTGCACCCCGGCGATGTCGATCAGCAGCGCCATCGGCTGCGCACCGGTGCTGTCCAGCCGCCAACTGGCCTGGCCGCGCGCCAAGCTCAAGGGGCCGGCGAGCAACTGCGTCACGCTGGCGTTGCCCTCGCTGCGCAAGGCCGGCCAGCGGCCCTCGGCGGTGATGGCGGCGTTGGCGCCGCCCTGCCGCGGCACCCAGGCGGCGAGCAGCGGATGCAGGCGCGCCAGCGGCGCCAGCGCCGACAGCGCGTCGGCCTTGAGGTCGATGCGAAGGCGGTCGGCCCCGCCGGGGCCTGTGGGGTCGCCCCGGCCTTCGACGCTGAGCTGGTTGCCGCCAAGCTGCAGGTCGACCCGCAAGGATGCAGGCGTGGGCGCCGCAGCCTGGGTGTAGCCGATGCTCAGGTCAGCCGCCAGCGGCACGCCGGCCAGCGCCGAGTCGCGCACGCGCAGCGTGCCGTTGCCCACCAGGCGCTGGGCCAGGGCCAGCGGCGGCAGGCTGTCGGCGTCGCCGGGCAGCCGCAGGTCGATCTGCCATTGCGCCGACAGCCGGTGGCGCCCCTGGCGCCAGGCCGAGCCGGCCTCGCCGGGCCACCACGGCTGCGGATCGAAGTCGACCAGGCTGCCGGTGGTCTCGATCTTCCAATCGCCGCGGCCAGCGCGTTGCAGCAGGCCGCTCAGGGTGGCGCTCGCAGCGCCCGTGCTGGCCTGCACGTTCTTGAGCTCCAGCCGGCGATCATCTGCGCTGCCTTCCATCGACAGCCGCACCGGCTGCGGTGCCGCGTCGAGCTTTCCTTCCAGATCGAGCCGCCATTCGATGCGCGGCTCGCCACCCGGCGCGCTGGCGAGTGCGTCGGGCGAGGGCAGGCCGTGCAGCGTGGCTTCGAGCGGCCCGCTGAGCTGCATGGCGGCGGCGCGGCCGTCCACTCGCCGCGGCGACACATCGTCCAGACGCGTCTTGAGCGTCATCACGGTGCCGCGCCAGCTGCCGCTGCCGGTCCAGCGCCCGGCTGGCCGCGTGGCATCGGCGAATTCAACATCGAACTGGCGCAGTTCGATCTCGTCTCGGCGGTCGAGGTGGCCCTGCAGGTCGACGCTCAAGCGGCGCAGCGGCAGGCGGCGTTCGTCCCAGCGTCCAGGCTCGGCGTTGTCGATGGCGATGACCGCGCTGAGAGGCGCCTTGCGGTCGGGGGCGGTGACCTGCACGCTGGCTGACAGACGCGTCTGCGGGGCCTTGGCGTGCAGGGCCGAGAGATCGAGTGCGCGCGTGGACAAGTTCAGCGCGTCCACCGGCCAGTTGTTGAAGGGCCGCAGCACGGCACGCAGATCCAGCGCCGGCGCCTCGCGGCGGGCGCGTGGCACGCCGCGCAGCGTGCCGTTGACGGCCAGCTGCGCCAGCGGGCCGCTGGCGCGCAGCACCGCCGCCCAGGCCGGTGCGTCGCCGCCCTGCACGGGTTGCAGCGTGGCCTGAGCGTCCACCACCAGGGGTGCGGCATGGAAGATGCGGGCATTGGCGACGATCTGCGTGCCTTGCCACTCGGCGCGCACCTGGCCGACGCTGTGCGCGGTGCCGGGGCTTGGGTCGATGTGCAGATCGGCCACCGTCAGGCGCAGCAGCGGTGCATGTTGATCGATCTCCAGCCGCTCGACGCGGCCCTGAGCCAGACTGAGTTGCAGCGGCAACGCGAGGTCACCGGGCAACGCGGGCGGCGGGCCACCGGATGCGCCGCTGACCAGCACGACACGCTGCACGTCCAGGCGCTGGACGACCAGGCCGACCCAGGCCAGATCGGTGGGCTTCCACTTCCACTGCAGACCTTCGGCCGACAGCCCCTCGAACGTGATCGAGCGCTTGCCGTCGGCCCACTGCAGATGAAGGCGCTCGGCACGCCACTGCGCGCCCAGCAAGGCGCCGCTGACGCCGCGGGCTTCCACGCCCGGCACGTGCGCCAGCAGCCAGCGCGTGCCGCCTTCGCTGAGCAGCAACCAGCGCGCCGTGCCCGCGGCGAGCGCCAGCACCAGGGCCAGCAGTGCCAGGATCAGCGCTGGCATGGCGAGCAGGTGAAGGCACATGCGCAAGGCGCCGTGCGGCGCCGAGCCCGGTGGGGCCGAGGGCGGCGGCGGCGGCATCGCGGGTGTGCTCATCAGAAGGCAATGCCGACGCTGAAATGGATGCGCGACTTGCGCACCTCGCGGCCGTAGGCCCAGTCCAGGCGCAAAGGCCCCACCGGGCTGCGCCAGCGCACGCCGATGCCGGTGCCGATGACGGGCTTGAGCTCGGAGAACTCATTGGCCGCGCTGCCGGCATCGACAAACACAGCGCCCCACAGCGAGGGCATCGATTCGAGGATCGGCCGCGCCAGCTCGGCGCTGGCCGTGAACAGCGCCGTGCCGCTGCCCACCGCGCCATCCACCAGCGGCCCGAGGCTGCGGTAGCTGTAGCCGCGCACCGAGTCATCGCCCCCGGCGCGCCACTTTTGCGACTCGGTGACCACCATATTGGGCCGCAAGAAGACCTGGCCGAGCTCGATGCGCGATTGCGCGTACCAGACGCGACCGAGCGGCATGTAGCCGGTCAGACGGCCGTAGACGCGGCTGAAGAAGCCGGCATCGGCGTCGGTGCCGTGTGACCGGCCACCGCCCAGATGCAGTGCCAGCGCCAGGCCCTCGGTGGGCAGCACGATGCTGTCGAGGTCGCGCCAGCTGGCGCGGAAGTTGAGCGAAAGGGCGAGGGCGTTGTTGCGGTCGCCCGCTGTCGTCTTGCGCAGCGAGCGTTCTGCCTCGACGTAGAAGAGTCGCTCGATGCGCTGGGTGTCCTGGCTGCGCCCCAGCCTGGCGCGTTGCGACAGCACGATGTCAGAGTCCGACACCAGGCGCTCGACGGCGCCGCCGATCAGGTTGCGATACAGGCCCTCGAGCGCATGCGTGGTGACTTCGGCATCCCAGGCCTGGCGCTTCTTGCCGAGCTCGATCTTCAGGCGCGACGAGGCGGCGAAGCCGAAGACGCGCCGGTACAAGTGCTCCACCGACGCCCGCGGCCCGGTGTTGGCGCTGATGCCGACGCCGAAGGTGTAGACCTGCAGCGCCGACTCGCGCAGACGTGCGACGACCTGCGCATGCGCCGCCTGGGCCGGGTTGGGGTCGAGCGTGACCGTGATGCTTTCGAACAGGCCCGACTTCTGCAGCCGTTCCTGAAAGTCGAGCAGCATCGCCTCGGAGACCGGCGAGCCCGGGCGCGCGGCGAGCAGGTTCTCCACCGTCTTGGCGTCCTGCGCCACCAGGCCTTCGACCTCCAGCTTGCCAAAGCGGAACAGCGGGCCGCTGTCGACCACCACGTGCAGGCGCACGGTGTTGGCTTCGGGGTCGACCTCGGCGCCGGTGCCGGCCCAGGTGGCCGTGGCGTAGCCGGCGGCGCGCAGGCGCGCCAGCGCCGCTGACTTGGCTTCGACCCAGGTCGTGTTTCGGAACTGACTGCCCTCGGGCAGTTCCCAGCTGCGGCGCAGCTGCGCCATCGTCGCTGTCGCATGGGCGTCGCCCGCGGCAGCGCCGCGTTCGAGTTCGCCCTCGGCTTCCAGCTTGACACGGGCCACCCGGGCGCGCGTACCGGGCTGCACCACCAGACGCACCAGGTCGGCCTGTCCGGCGCTGCGATCGGCCGCGCGTTGCAGCACGATCTGCGGCTTGAAATAGCCCTCGGTCTGCAGCAGATCACGCACCTGCGCTGGCGTGGCGTCGATGAGGCGCGACCACTCGCTGTCGTCGACCTCGCCGCGCGCCAGACGGCCCAGGCGCACGAGATCGAGATACTTCTCGAGCAGTGTCTTCAGGTCGGCGGGGGCCTCGATTTCGATGCGCACGCCGCGCGAGACATCCGTGGCGGCGGCCCCAGGGCCAGCGGCATCGGCGGTCGCGGGCGTGTCGGCGGCAGCGACCTCAGACGGCGCCGCGGCCGGCGTCGCGGCCGGCGTCGCGCCAGGCAGCAGCGCGCAGCCACTCAGCAGGGCCGCGGCGCACAGCGCAAGCCGCGCCGCCGCTGCGGCGAGACACTTCATTTGGTCAGCAGCCGCATCGCGCCTTCGAGACCGGCCAGGGTCAGCGGAAACATGCGCTGGTTCATCAACTGCTGCACGATGGAGATGCTCTGCCGGTACTGCCACACGCCCTGCGGCTCGGGGTTGATCCAGGCGAATTTGGGGAACGCATTCGTCAGCCGCTGCAGCCATTCGGCGCCAGGCTCTTCGTTGTTGTATTCGACGCTGCCGCCGGGCTGCAGGATCTCATACGGGCTCATCGTCGCGTCGCCGACGAAGATCAGCTTGTAGTCCTTGTTGTACTTGCGGATGAGGTCCCAGGTGGCGTGCTTCTCGCTGAAGCGGCGCCGGTTGTTCTTCCACATGAAGTCGTAGACGCAGTTGTGGAAGTAATAGAACTCGAGGTGCTTGAACTCGGTCTTCGTGGCGCTGAAGAGCTCTTCGACGCGGTGGATGTGCTCGTCCATCGTGCCGCCGACGTCCATCAGCAGCAGCACCTTCACCTTGTTGTGGCGCTCGGGAACCATCTTGATGTCCAGCATGCCGGCGTTGGCGGCCGTGCAGTGGATGGTGTCGTCAAGGTCCAGCTCGTCGGCGGCGCCCTCGCGGGCAAAGCGGCGCAGCCGGCGCAGCGCGACCTTGATGTTGCGCGTGCCCAGCTCTTTGGTGTCGTCGTAGTCCTTGTAGGCGCGCTGGTCCCAGACCTTCACCGCACTCTTGTTTCGTCCCTTGTCCTGGCCGATGCGGATGCCCTGCGGGTTGTAGCCGTAGGCGCCGAACGGGCTGGTACCCCCCGTGCCGATCATTCGATTGCCGCCTTCGTGACGCTCTTTCTGCTCTTCGAAGCGCTTCTTCAGCGTCTCCATCAACTCGTCCCAGCCCATCTTGTCGATGGCCGACTTGTCGGCTTCGCTGAGCTCGAGCTCGAGCGTCTTGCGCAGCCAGTCGAGCGGCACTTCCTGGG
>JANPMR010000454.1:0-1609 GCA_031427055.1 Rubrivivax sp. | reverse complement strand
TCGAGCGCGTCAGGGCCGCCATGCCCGAGCTGCCCGCCGCGATGGCCGAACGCCTGACGCGCGACGACGGCCTGCCGGCCGACGACGCCGCCATGATGACGCAGAGCCTGCCGTTTGCGCGCTACTACGAGGCCGTGCGCGACGGCTGCGCGGCCGCCGGCAGCGGCCAATCGGGCGCTTGGCCCAAGCTGGCCGCCAACTGGATGATGGGCGAGGTCAGCAAGCGGCTTAACGCCGAGGCGCGCGACATCCGCGCCGTCGCAATGGCGCCGGCCACCCTGGCCGCGCTCATCGGGCGTGTCGCCGATGGCAGCGTTTCGCACAACGGCGCGCGCCAGGTGTTCGACCTGCTGTGGGCCGGCGAGTCGGCAGACGTCGACGCCCTCATCGACGCCAAGGGCCTGCGCCAGATGAGCGACAGCAGCGCCCTCGAAGCCCTCATCGACGAGGTGATTGCCGCCAATGCCAAGAGCGTCGAAGAGTTCCGCGCCGGCAAGGACAAGGCCTTCAACGCGCTGGTGGGCCAGGTCATGAAAGCCAGCAAGGGCAAAGCCAACCCGGCGCAGGCCAGCGAACTGCTGCGCCGAAAACTCGGCTGATCAGCGCGCCGACGCGGCCGGCTTGGCCGCCGATGCGGATGCAGATGCGGCCGGCTTTGCGGCAGCGGCTGGCGCGCTGGACGCCGGTGGCGACGTCAGCCGCCCGGGCACGTGCGGCCCCGGCAGCGGCCCCAGCGTGCCGGCCGGCGTGCCGGACCACAGCTTGCGCAGGCGCTCGAGTTCGGCGTCGTAGATGCGGTTGATGCGCACCAGCTCGGCGTCTTGATTGGCCTTGGACGTGCGCTGCGCCTCGGCCGACGCATCGTTGGCCTCGAGCGCGGTCTTGAGCTTGGCCGGCATCGCCTTGCCCTTGTAGAACTCGGCCTCGTCCTGCAGCGGCCGGCGCTCGACGGCCAGCTCGCGCAGGCGGATCTCGGTGGACCGCTGCGCCAGGCGCACGGTGTCGAGCGCGGCCTCGCGTGCCTTGCTGTGTGCGGCCTCAGTGGGGTAGCGCGCCGTCAGGTTGCGGTCGCGCCGCACGGCGTCGGCCTGCACGGCACGCTGCAGCGCCGCCTCGCGTTCGCGCGCCTCTTGTTCGGTGCGTTCTTCTGCGGTCAGGGTCGGCTGCAGCACGGTCTTGACCGAGCCGTCGCGGTTGAGCACCTGCTGCTCCTTGCCCGCGCAGGCCGGGATCGGGCGATCGGCCTTGAGCCGGCGACCCTGGTCGTCGATGCAGGAGTAAATACTGGCCGGCGGCGTGCTGGGGGTCTGTGCCTGAGCGCTCGGGCTGCCCAGCGCCAGCGCCAGCCAGGCGAGCGCGGCCGAGCAGTGCCCAGTCACTCGCGACGTCGACAAGGGCGGCCGCGTCATCGGGTCAGACACCGTAGCGCTCACGGTAGGCGGCCACTGGCGCGGCAAAGGCGGCGAGCGCCGGGTCCTGCGCCCCGCGCAGGTAGTGCAGCAGGTCGGCCAGCGTGGCGATGGCGCTGACGCGCAGCTTGAGCTCGCGGCTCACGTACTGCACCGCGCTGTAGGGCATGTCCTGACCGGCTTCGGTGGCGCGCTCCTGG
>JANPMR010000453.1:0-5204 GCA_031427055.1 Rubrivivax sp. | reverse complement strand
CTCATCGGCTCAGGCTGCGCAGAAACGCGGCCAGGTCGGCGGCCTGCTCTGGTGCCAGCCGCAGCGGGCGCAGGATGCGCTCGCCGTCGGCGTGCAGACGCTCCTCGTTGAGCTCGGAGTAGTGGCGCACCACGTCTTCGATCGTCGCCAGACTGCCGTCGTGCATGTACGGCGCTGTGCGCGCCAGCTGGCGCAGACCCGGCACGCGGAACTCGCCGAAGTGGCGGTGCAGCACCACGAGGTGCTGCGTGAGCGACGCCCGCGGGTCGGCGCCAGCGGCGTCGTTGTAGCGACCGAGCCGGTTGTAGGGGCTGCCCATCAGCTTGCCCAGCCCGCCGTGGCGCGCCGGGTCGACGCCGCCACCGGGCAGAAAGAAGGGCACGCCGATGTCAGCAAACTCGCCGTGGCTGAAGCCCGGGCCGGCGTGGCAAAGGTGGCAGCGGGCCTCACCGACGAAGAGCTTCAGGCCGCGCTGCGCGGCCAACGGGAAGCGCGCCGCGGCCACCCGGTCGCCACGCAGCAGGGCATCGCGAAAGTCGTCAAACGGGCTGCGCGGCGAAACCTGCGTGGCCTGCCAGGCCGCCAGCGCCTTGGCGATATCGACCACCACCCGCTCGTCATCGGCGCCGGGGCGATGGCCAAACGCGGCGCGGTAGCCGCGCGCGAGTTCGGGGGCGGCACGCACGCGTGCGGCCACGCCCTGCGCGGTCTGTCCCATCTCGTCGGCGCTGAGCAGCGGCGCCAGGCTGGCGGCCCAGAGCGAGTCGTGGGCGCCGTCCCAGCCAAACCAACGCCACTGCGCCACGTCGAGCAAACCCGGCGTGTTGCGCGCGCCGCGGACGCGCCCTTGCGCCACCGGCAGGCCGTCCTGCAGCCCGAGCGCCGGCCGGTGGCAGCTCGCGCAAGAGCTGCTGCCATCGGCCGACAGGCGCGGGTCGACAAATAGCGCGCGGCCGAAGGCCACCGCAGCGGCGCGGTCATCGACACGGTTCGATCGATCGCGCAGGGGTGCCGGCGGCCACGGCCCGTGCGCCGCGATGAGCCCGCGCTCGGCGGGGCTGAAGTCCAGCAGCGTTGGCGCCGCGGCGACCATGCCAGCTGCGAACAACAGGGCGGAAAGCGCCGCAGCCCGCGCCGCCGTCCGAATCGCCGCGAGGCGCGTCACTTCAAATTCACCGACTGACGCAGCCACTGCGTGCGGCCGCCCACTTCGACTTCGAAGCCCAGCTCCCAGCGGCCACTCATGTGCCACAGCAGGCCCTCGGCGCGCCAGAGGCCGGCGCCTTGCGGCGTGATGCTGGCGCGGTAATTCATGCCGTGGCCGTGCTCGGGCATGGTGGCGTCGACACGCAGCAGGCGTGCCTCGGCGGGGCAAACGCTCACGACGATGGCGAACGGCTGCTGCGCCGGGATCACCGTCGGCTCGCTTCGCCAGGCCAGTTGCACGGCGCTGGCGTCGAGCCGCGCGCCGGCCGTGGGTGGCAGCGGGCAGGCGGCCTGTGCATGCGCGCCGGCCCAGGCCGCCAACAGCGCGGCCGCCGCCATCCGCAGCCGCGCGGCTGAGTTCACTGCCGCGCCAGCATGGCGCCGAACAGCGCCTCGCCGTTCTTGTAGGCAATGCGCTCGGCCACGTCGCGCGGCAGATCGCTCAGCCACTGGCGCGACCAGCTGGCGTGCTCGACCACGTAGTACCAGCGCTCGGGCGTGTAGGTGTCGGTGCCGACCATGAAGCGGTCGGGAAACTCAAGGAAGGCGGCACGCCAACCGGCATCGACCTTGCCCATCGTGGCGTGCTCGTTGCGGAAGGCCAGGTCGCACCACAGGCGCGGGTACTTGCGCAGCATCTCGCGCACTTTTTCGGGCTGCTCGAAGCCCGAGTGCGCCCACAAAATGCGCGCCTGCGGGTCCTGCTTGAACTGCCGCTCGATGGCGTCGGCGTCGGAGTGCGAGTGCAGGTAGAGCTTGTGCTGGCGCGCCAGCTCGACCACGCGGCGCATCACCGGCAGATCGGCGTCGGCGCCGTAGATGTGGTACTCGCCCAGCGCCACGTAGCGGTACTTGGCCAGCCGCTGCTCCATGTGCGTGATGACGCTGGCGTCATGCATCCACGAACCCATCTCGCCGCGCGTGCGGTAGGGGCGCAACACCGGCAGCACCAGGTCGGGCGCCTCGGAATAGAGTTTTTGCGTGCCTTCGTCGCTGCTGCTCGACACCATGGCACGGCGCAAGCCGGCCTTGCGCAGGATGGCCACGGCCTCCTTCGGTGGCAGGCGCTCCCAGGCGTCGTGGCTGTAGTGCAGATGGGCGTCGAAGATCGGCAGCGGTGCGTCAGCGGCCATGGCCGGGGCGGCGCCCAGCGCCAGCGTCAGTGCGAATGCAGCCGACAGGGCGGTGCCGGCTTGGCGCAAGGTGTAGGGCATCAGCATCGGTGCGTCCTCAAAGGGTTTTCCGCATCGTATCGAAGGCGATACAGCCCTGCGCCTGTGGCAGTCTTGCACTCTGTCCACGTCACACCGGAGCCTCTCGCCATGACCATTGCCTGGGATCAATTCACCCCCTGGACCTCGCTCGCCGGCGGGCTGCTGGTGGGCGTCGCGGCGTCGCTGTTCATCCTGGGCAACGGCCGCATCGCGGGCATCTCGACGCTCATCGCCAGCCCGCTGCAGGCAGTGTTGACGCGCGCCTCGCTGAAGCCCGAGCGCACGCGGCTGGCCTTCATCGTCGGTCTGCTGGCAGCCCCATGGGCCTGGCAAGCGGTGGCGCCGCTGCCCGCCGTCACATCGGTAGCCGGCACGCTGACGCTGCTGCTCGCCGGGCTGCTGGTGGGCGTCGGTGCGCGCATGGGCAAGGGCTGCACCAGCGGCCACGGCGTGTGCGGGCTGAGCCGGCTGTCGCCGCGCTCGCTGGCCAATGTGGCGGTGTTCATGGGCAGCGGCGTCATCACCGTGCTGGCACTGCGCCAGCTGGCTTGAGGTGCCCATTGCCATGCGCTTGCCTCTTACTCTGACCATCGCCCTGCTCTCCGGCCTGATCTTCGGCCTCGGCCTCATCGCTGGGGGCATGACCAACCCAGCCAAGGTGCAAGGCTTTCTCGACGTCTTCGGCCGCTGGGACCCGAGCCTGGCCTTCGTGATGGGCGGCGCCATCGCCGTGGCGCTGGGCGGCTTTGCGCTCGCGCGACGGCGCGAGCGCAGCTGGACCGGCGAGCGCATCGAGTGGCCGCGCTCCGACGCCATCGACACCCGGCTGATCGGCGGCGGGGCCATCTTTGGTGTGGGCTGGGGCCTTGCAGGCTTCTGCCCCGGGCCGGCCATCGTGGCGCTGGGCAGTGGCATGCCTGACGCAGCGATTTTCAGCGTGGCCATGCTGGCGGGCATGTGGCTGCACGACCGTGTCATCGCCCGCCGTTGAGAGTGTCCGCATGCTCATCTTTCGCCAACTCTTCGACCCGACCTCGTCGACCTACACCTACTTGCTGGGCAGCGATGGCGAGGCGGTGCTGATCGATCCGGTGTGGGAGCAAGTGCGCCGCGACGCCGCGCTGCTGCGCGAACTGGGCCTGCGGCTCGTCGCCACGCTCGAAACCCACGTCCATGCCGATCACGTCACTGGCGCCTGGCTGCACCGGCAGCGCAGCGGCAGCCAGATCATGCTGTCGCGCGCGAGTGCGGCCGAGGGCGCCGACCGCTTGCTGACGGCAGGCGACCACATCGCGTTTGGCCAGCGCCTGCTGGCGGCGCGCGCCACACCGGGGCACACCGACGGCTGCATGAGCTTCGTGCTCGACGACCGCAGCATGGTCTTCACCGGCGACGCCTTGCTCATCCGTGGCTGCGGCCGCACCGACTTCCAGCAGGGCAGCCCAGAGCGCCTCTTCCGGTCCGTGCACGAGCAGCTCTTCATCCTGCCGGCCGATTGCCTTGTCTACCCTGGCCACGACTATCGGGGCCTCACCGCCACCAGCGTGGCCGAAGAGCGGCGTTTCAACCCGCGCCTGGGTGGCGATGCCAGCGCCTCCGACTTCGCCGGCTACATGCACCATCTTGGCCTCCCACACCCCAAGCTGATCGATGTGGCGGTGCCCGCCAATCTGCGCTGCGGCGCGCCTGCCGACGGCCGTGCGCCGCCGCCGGAGCCGACCTGGGCGCCGCTGACCTACACCTTTGGCGGCGTCTGGGAGATCGAACCCGCGGCACTGGAAGAGCGGCTCGCCCAGGTGCAGGTGCTGGACGTGCGCGAGACGCAGGAGTTCGCTGATCCGCTGGGGCGCATCTGCGGCGCGCGGCCGCTGCCGATGGCGCAGCTGGCGGCGCGGCTGGACGAGCTCGACCGCACGCGCCCCGTGGTCACCGTCTGCCGGTCGGGCACACGCTCGGCGCAGGCCAGTGTGTTGCTGAGCAAGGCTGGCTTCGGCGAGGTCGCCAACCTCGCCGGCGGCATGTTGCGCTGGTGGGCCCAGGGTCACGCCGTCGAGCGCCCGCTGGCCTGACCCGGCCCGCGGGCACGGGTATTTGCGGATGCCCCTTGAAGCGTCACGGAGCGCCCCTATAATCAATTGCTAGCACTCATCATCAGCGAGTGCTAACGGTCGATTCCAGGCTTTCGAGCCCACGACCCATAAATGTCAGCGGGGGCTAACTTCGTTGGCTTCCGCGCCCAGACTGAATCCAAAGGAGATTTGCATGAAGCTTCGTCCGTTGCACGATCGCGTGATCGTCAAGCGTCTCGAGAATGAAACCAAGACTGCCTCGGGCATCGTCATCCCCGACAACGCCGCCGAAAAGCCCGACCAGGGCGAAGTGCTGGCGGTCGGCCCCGGCAAGCGCAATGACAAGGGCGAGTTCATCACCCTGAACACCAAGGTCGGCGACCGCGTGTTGTTCGGCAAGTACAGCGGCCAGACCGTCAAGGTCGATGGCGAGGAACTCCTCGTCATGAAGGAAGAAGACCTTTTCGCCATCGTCGAAAAGTAATTCCTCTACCCATCACTGAATCGGAGAAACAAACATGGCAGCAAAAGAAGTCATTTTCGGCGCCGACGCGCGTCACCGCATGGTCGAGGGTGTGAACATCCTGGCCAACGCCGTCAAAGTCACGCTCGGCCCCAAGGGCCGCAATGTCGTGCTCGAGCGCTCGTTCGGCGCCCCCACCGTCACCAAGGACGGTGTCTCGGTGGCCAAGGAAATCGAGCTCAAGGACAAGCT
>JANPMR010000452.1:0-1655 GCA_031427055.1 Rubrivivax sp. | reverse complement strand
AAGGCCGAAATCAGGTTCTGGATGATCGACGGCGCCAGGCCCTTGCTCGGCTCGTCGATGAGGATCAGCGCGCGCGGCTCGCAGATGGCGCGCGCCACGGCCAGCATCTGCTTCTGGCCGCCGCTGAGCTTGCCGGCCGGGTAGAGCCAGAACTTCTTCAGCGCCGGAAAGAGGCCGAAGATCCAGTCGAGCCGGGCGCGATCCAACTCGCCTTCATGGCGCGCGGCGCGGGCAGCGAGCACGATGTTCTCCTTCACCGTCAGGTCGGTGAAGATGCCCATGCTTTCGGGCACGTAGGCGATGCCGCCGGCCGCGATGTCGGGCGTGGGCGTTTCGTTGAGGCGCTGGCCGCGAAAGCGCAGTTCGCCCTGTGATGCCTTCCACAAGCCCATGATCGTGCGCAGCGTGGTCGTCTTGCCGGCGCCGTTGCGGCCCAGCAGCATCGTCACCTGGCCCTCGGGCACGGCGAGGTCGACGCCGTGCAGGATGTGGTACGCGGCGATATGCGTGTGCACGCCTTGCAGTTCGAGCAGCGGCGTCATCTTGCCCCCGAGACGCTGCGCGTCGTCCCCCCGAGGGGGAGCGAGCGCCTTCGGAGCGGCCGCGCGACGCTCATGCCGGCTCCTCGGCCGCCATGCCGAGATAGGCCTGCTGGACCACCGGCGAGGCGATCACCGCGGCCGGCTCGCCATCGGCCACCAACTGCCCGTTGTGCAGCACGATGATGCGATCAGACAGCTCGCGCACCACGTCCATCTTGTGCTCCACCAGCAGGATGACGACGTCCTTGCGCCGCTTGAGACCGCGGATCAGGTCCAGCACCACCGGCACCTCGTCGACGCTCATGCCGGCCGTGGGTTCATCGAACATGAAGACCTTGGGATCGAGCGCGATCAGCATCGCGACCTCGAGCTTGCGCTGGTCGCCGTGCGGCAGGCTGCTGGCGGGCAATTGCGCCTTGTCGCCCAGTTGCACCTGGGCCAGCACGGCGTGCGCCTCGTCGATCCAGGCCTTGCGGTCTGACCACACGCGCCACATGTCCAGCCCGCCGAACAGGCCGCCGCCGCGCCCGGCCTCGCGCGCCTGGATGGCCAGGCGCACGTTCTCGTGCACCGACAGGTTCGCGAAGAGCTGCGTGAGCTGAAAGGCGCGCCCCAGGCCACGCTGGGTGCGTGCCGGCGCCGGCAGCGTGGTGATGTCCTCGCCCGCCAGCGTCACCGTGCCCTCGCTCGCGGCCAACTGCCCCGAGATGAGGTTGAAGTAGGTCGTCTTTCCCGCGCCGTTGGGCCCGACGATCGAGGTCAGCGTGCCGGGCTGGAACGCGCACGACACGTGATCGACCGCCACATGGCCGCCGAAGCGAATCGTCAGATCACGGGTCTCGAGCATGGCCCAGCCGCGCGTTGCGCGCCCTTGTCGCGTTGCGACCGGTTCAGCGTTTGTTGCGGATGGGGATCTGGAGTTCCGAAGCCGGAATCACCCGCACCAGCTCGGGCACGCCCCAGGCAAAGGCCGGGTCGTTCTTGATGCGGAAATGGAACATGTCCTGCATCGCCTGGTGGTCTTCCTTGCGGAACGTCATCTTGCCCTTGGGCGTCTCGAAGCTCATGCCTTCCATCGCGACGATGAGCTTGTCGGTGGCGGTGTCGCCCTTG
>JANPMR010000451.1:0-6154 GCA_031427055.1 Rubrivivax sp. | reverse complement strand
CGCCATGCTCGCCGCCGACATCATCCGTACCAAGCGCGACGGCGGCGCGCTGTCGGCAGCGCAGATCGGCGACTTCGTCGACGGTCTGGCCAGCGGCCGCTGGGGCGACAGCCAGGCCGCGGCGCTGGCGATGGCGATCCTGCTGCGCGGCATGGACACCGACGAAATCGTGGCGCTGACGGCGGCGATGACGCACTCCGGCGAGGTGCTGCAGTGGGCTGATGCCGGCCTGCACGGCCCCATCGTCGACAAGCACAGCACCGGCGGCGTGGGCGACAAGGTGAGCCTGATGCTGGCGCCCATCCTGGCCGCCTGCGGCGCCGTGGTGCCGATGATCAGCGGCCGTGGCCTGGGGCACACCGGCGGCACGCTTGACAAGCTCGAAGCGCTGCCCGGCTACGGCGTCGACCCCGACCGCGCCACGCTGATCGCCACGTTGCGAGAGGCCGGCTGCGCCATCGTCGGCGCCAGCGCCCGGCTGGCACCCGCCGACCGGCGCCTGTACGCCATCCGCGACGTCACGGCCACGGTCGAGAGCGTGCCGCTCATCACAGCGAGCATCCTGAGCAAGAAGCTCGCGGCCGGCCTGCAGGCGCTGGTGCTCGACGTCAAGGTGGGCAGCGGCGCCTTCGTGCCCACGCTGGCCCAGGCGCGCGAACTCGCCACCAGCCTGGTGACGGTGGCGCGCGGCGCCGGGCTGCCGGCGCGCGCGCTCATCACCGACATGAACGAGGTGCTGGGCTGGACGGCCGGCAATGCGCTCGAGACGCGCGAGGCCATCGACTTCCTCACCGGCACCGCCGCCGAGCCGCGGCTGCTGGCGCTGACGCTGGCGCTGGCCGCCGAGACCCTGCATCTGGCCGGTTTGGTGGCGACGCGCGACGAAGGGCGTGCGTTGGCGGAGCGCGCGCTGGCCAGCGGCGCCGCGGCCGAACGCTTTGCGCAGATGGTGGCGCGGCTGGGTGGCCCGAAGGACGTGCTACGCGACGCGCAGCTGCCGGTCGCGCCGGTACTGCGCGCGGTGCCCGCGCCGCGCGACGGCTTCGTCACGCGCATCGACGTGCGCGCGCTGGGCCTGGCCGTGGTGGCGCTCGGCGGCGGCCGCGCGCGGCCGGGGGATGCGGTCGATCCGCGCGTCGGCCTGGCCGCGGTGGTGTCGCTGGGCGCGACGTTGCGCGCTGGCGAGCCGCTGGCCTGGGTGCACGCGGCCGATGAGGGCACGGCGGCGGCGGCCGTCACCGCCGTGCAGCAGGACATCTCCCTCGGCGACAGGGCTCCGCTCGCGCCCCCGCTGATCGTCGAGACCCTATCGGGCGAGTAACGCGTCCAGCGAGAGCACATCGTCAAGCGACGATCCTGCTCGACGAGCCCTGCAAAGGTGAACAGTCCTTGCGGATGGTTGGCGAGACTGCCGAGTCGGGCGTTCGTTCGCGCGCCGAGTCAGCCCAGCGCGTCGTTGCCGTTGCGGTCCGGGGCAAGCCCGCCGGGCCCACAACCGGTGGAGCGCTCATCAGCTCAGCAGGGGATACGGCCGCGCATCGGTCGAGCGGATCTGCCGCGTACGGGTCCTCAAGTCACGGCGTGCTGATATCGTCACGCGTCACATGAAGCTGTCGTCGCATCTGACCCCCATTCTGATGGCCGCCATGGCGTCGGCCGGCCTGGCCCGAATCGCCCTGGTCCTGCTGCTTGCTTCACAGATGCCGATGGCGGCAGCCGCTGAAGCCATCGTCAAGCCGGCGTTCAAGCAGCCTGCGCCCGATGCCCTCGTCGTGGTTCTGCCGCCCCTGCGGTCAGCGGACAGCGCCATCGACAACGCGCTGACGACGCAGGTGCTCCGGTCGCGGTTGGCCCTGGTGCCCTTCAAGGTCGCGACGCTGTCCGAGGAGAACTACATGGCGCTGCTGACCCAGGCGGTGGTCGCCGTCAGCGCCGACGCCGGCAAGGGTGCACCGCTGCCGCGCGCCGAACTCGCCTTCAAGGCCATGTCGGCCTTGTCACAGGCGATCTGCGAGGAAGTGAAGTGCCATCTGGTGCTGCAGACGAAGGTGGTCCAGCGCCAGGCCAAGCTCCAAGGCCGCTATGCGGACTGGGACGGCGTTCGCATTCCGGTCCGGGACCTGATTGCGGTCGACCGCGCGTTTCTTTTCGAGATGGAGGGCTCCACCCCGGCCTGGTCCGTTGAAGTCGTCGCCTTCGACGCCGACGGCAAGCTGGCGTTCCTGACCCATGGCGGCCTCGCGCTCGCGTTCGAACGGGATAAGCAGAGGAGCTCTGCGTCCCCTAACCTTTTGCGGCTCAGGGACGAGGCCGCGATCCGGGTGGCCGTCGACGCGGCGTTGGCGCACCTGGTCTTTCAGAAGTGAACTGGCGGGTGAGACAGGACGTGCTGCACAAGCCCTTCAGTGCCGAGGCCTTGCTGCAGCGGCTGCTGGCAGCCGAGGGGCATTCACCGGCAACACCATAGCCACTGCAAGCTGTTCCACAGCCGTGGCAGGTCAACCTACAGAGTCTGGACGCTCAGACCCGGTGCGCAAACCCATCGGCTTCATGGCCTGATGCCACTGCGACCACGACTGCGCCGCCCGGCCCGCGCGGGGCCGGGCGGCGCATCCGTTCAGAAACTGCCGAAGACGAACGAGTACTGCATCGTCGTCAGGTATTCCTGGTAGGTGGGCGAGCCGAAACTTTGGTAGCGCACGCCAAACGAGTGCGGGCTGCCGGCGCGGCGGTAGCCGATGCGGATGTTCACGCCGGTGTCGCCATCTTGTTCGAGATTGGTGCTCTTGTCGGTGTAGGTGGTGCGCTGGATGGCCACCGACAGCGACAGGATGTCGCGCGTCGACGAGCCCAGGCGCAGCTCCGGAAAGTTCACGCCGACATACGGGCCCGAGTTGGTACCGAACTTCGCCGAGCCGAAGCCGTCGCCGTACAAGGCGCTGCGGTAGCCGGCGATCAGAGCCACGCCGTCGTAGATGCGCCAGCCGACCGTGCCCGACACTTCCGAGCGCCAGCCGGTGACGTAGCGGCGGCCGGTGCCGATGACGTCCACCGGCAGGGCTTCGAAGTTGACGTCGGCGAAGAGCGTGTCGCCGGCCACTGTCAGGCCCAGCGTCGGCCCGCCCGTCACTTTTTCGGCCGTGCCCGCGCCTTCGACCGAGTAGTTGCCGAACTGCACCCCCGCACGCGGCAGAAAGTCGACGGCCAGGGCCGGGCTGCTGAAGGCCGCAACGACGGCGACGGTGGCGAAGGAGGAGGCGTGGCGGAACGTGAAGGTCATGGTTGTTGGCTTTCTGGGGGAGGGAACAGGGGAGGGATCAGGGGTGGGGAAAGGGCTTCAGACGCCGCTTGCGTCAGAAGATGACGTTGTTGCTTTTGCGCTTCTTGAAGTACACCTTGTCGTTCAGCGACCAGTTCATCCAGGGCTCTTGCTGGTAGCGCGTCGAGCGCTTGACCAGCAGGGTTGCTTCCTGGAAGACGGCGGTGATCTCCAGGCCTTCGTCGAGCATGACGCTCGACAAGGCTTCGGCGTATGGGCTGTTGCGGCCTTCGCCGTCCAGCGCCACCTTGCCGGGCGAGGTGGCATAGGCGATCAGTGTGTTGCCCGGCACGTTGTCCAGCTGCGAAAGGCCGGCGGGCACTTCGTCGCGCACCAGGCCGCGCTCTTCGGGCTTGCCCTTGTTCAGCGACCGCGAGTAGGCCGGGCTGCGGCCCACGAAGGGGTTGTTGCGGCAGGCGTCCAGCACGACGATGTTCGAGGCCCGGCCATCGGCGGGCAGGGCGGCGAAAAGCTGGCTGATGGGAAAGGCACGCTGGCGCAGTTCGTCGGGCTGCTGGACATTGGCTTCGACGGGAATGAGGTAGTTCTCGCCACCGTGCTGCACGCCGTGGCCGGCGAAGTAGATGAAGGCGATGTCGCCGCGGCGCAGGCTGGCGCCGAAGTCGGTGGCCGCGCGGGCCATCTGCAACAAGCTTGCGTCGCGCAGCAGCGTCACGTTGAAGCCGATCTTCTTCAGCGACGCCGTGATCAGCTCAGCGTCGTTGACCGAATTGCGCAACGGGTCGGCATGCTGGTAGGCGGCATTGCCGATGACCAGGGCCTGGCGCGCTTGCGCTGCGCAGGGCAGCTGGAAGGCCGCGAGCAACAGCAGCAGCACCCAGCGGGAAAACAGACTTTTCAGCATGCGAAGACAGGGGGTTCAAAAGCGCCAGCCCGTCTTCTGGGCAACGACAAATTTTACTGACCCGCGCCTTCGCGGGGCTCATCCGAATGGCCGATGGTCAGCACCGTAAGTCACGAACTGACTGCATTTCACGGTGCCTGCGGCCGATAGAGTCGACGCCGACCTGCCGCTCTTGTCTTGATATCGGCACAACCCACGGTGAGAAGAGTGTTGCGCGTGCCGATTTCCAAAAGCCGTTCGCGGCCCAGCACTTTCACGGCAGCCCTGTGGCTGCCGTGGGCCGTGCTGTGCTGCCTGTGCCTGGCCGCACAGCCGGCGGCCGCCCAGGGCCGCATCGCCCTGCTGCTGGGCGTCGGCCAGTACGCCGACGCCGCCGTGCCCGCACTCGAGGGGCCGGCCTTCGACGTGGCGGCGGTCAAGCTGGCCTTGCAGCAGCACTGGGGGTTTCTCGCGGCCGACATCGAGGTGCTGCAGGACGCGCAGGCTTCGCGCGCCGGCATCCTGGCGGCGCTGCAGCGCCTGGAAACACGCAGCCGCGAAGGCGACCAGGTGTTCATCTACTTCTCGGGCCACGGCACCAGCGCCAACGACAGCGCCACCGGCTTGCCGCTGCCGCACACCTCGGGCGCATTCATTCCGTGGGACTTTCGCAGCCAGCAGTCGGCGCAGGGCATGGTTGACCAGCTGCTCGTGGGCCAGCGTGACCTGCAGCCGCTGCTTCGCCGCCTGGACGCGGGCGGGCGCCGCGTGTTCGTCGTGTCAGACAGCTGCTACTCGGGTCAGGCCGTGCGGGCGCTGGGCGCGCGGGCCGACGGCGCGCGGCTGGTGCCCCGACACTTCAGCCTGAAGGCACTGGCCGGGCAGGCTTCGGCCATGGCAGGCGCACCCGCGGGGCCGCGGCCCGCCCCGCCGGCCTACCCTTACCGGCAGGTGTATTTCATTGCAGCGGCCAGCGACAGCGAGGCCGCCATGGACATCAGCCGGCGCGACCTGCGCGCCCTGCCGACGGTGGACGGCCAGCCGCACGGTGCACTGACCGACGCGCTGTTGCGCCTGCTGAACGGCAGCCTGGCCGCCGACCGCAACCGCGACGGTGCCATCGACCACGCTGAGGCCTTTGGCGCCATCGGCGCCTTCATGGCGCAGCGCGGCTACCCACACACGCCGCAGGCGCTGCCCTCGGCCGCTGAAGACCCCGCACGGCTGGCCCACGCGCCGCTGTTCGGCACGCGCCCTTCGGGCGGCGCTTTCGACGTCGCCGCGTCGCCGCTGCCTGCGACAACAGCGGCTGCGGCCGGCCTGCCGGCTGCGCCCGTTGCTGCGCCCGTTGCAGCCCCCGTCGCTGCACCTGTCAGTGCACCTGTCAATGCACCTGTCAATGCGCCTGTCGCCAACCCCATCGCCGCCCCCGCGCCCCCTGCGCCTTCAGGCCTGCGCGTGCGTGCCGAGGGTGACGCCGCTGCCGTGGGCGCCGCGCTGCAGGGTCTGCCCGGCCTGGTGCTGACGGCCGATGCCGATGCCGACTTCAGCCTGCACGCCGCGGGCGCGCAGTGGCAGTTGCGCGGCCCGGCGGGCGACCTGGTGCTGCAGGGCAGCCTGGCGCAGGTGCGTCAGCGCGTCGAGGCCGCGCTGTGGCTGCAGCGCCTGCAGGGGCTGGTGGCGGCGCAGCCCACCTTCACGCTGGAACTGCAGGCCCTGCCGTCGACGCGTGGCGGCTCGTTCGTCGAGGGCGAACGTTTCAACCTTGCACTGCGTTCACCGCGCACCGCTTCGGTCCTGCTGCTGGCGGTTGACGCGCAGGGCGGCATCAGCGTGCTGTACCCATACAGCGCGGCCGAGAAGGCGCCGCACGCCGCCGACGCGCTGGTGGTGACACCGCCCGCGGCCAGCCCCATCCGCGTGACACCGCCGTTTGGCACCGACGAGCTGCTGGCGCTGGCCTTCGAACGGCCGCCGGCCTTCTGGGGCCA
>JANPMR010000450.1:0-3891 GCA_031427055.1 Rubrivivax sp. | reverse complement strand
GGCGCCGAATCGGTGGCGTTGTCCAACGCCGGGCTGTCGCTGATCGGCCTGGGCCGCGTGCCCGAGGGCCTGCCGCTGGTGCGCGAGGCGCTCGAGCTGCTCGAGCGTGCCGATTCGCTGTCGCAGATGACCGACATCCAGGGCGAGCTCGGTGCCGCGCTCGAGAAGGCCGGGCTGTTGAAAGAAGCCTGGACCGCCCTGCGCGAGCACCGGCGCCTGTCTGACGACCGCTTCCGCCGCGAACATCAGCAGGCGGTGCTCGAGCTGCAGGAAGGCTTCGACGCCGACAAGCGCCAACGCGAACTGGCCCTGCTGGGCACCGACAAGCGCGTGAAGGAAGAGCAACTGCGGGCGCGCGATCTGCAGCAAACCTTGTTTGCGCTGGGCACCGCCTGCGGCGTGCTGATGCTGGCCGCGGTGGTGCTGCTGGTGCGGCGCATGCGGCACAGCAACGACCGCCTCAAGAGCACCAATCTGCTGCTCAAGGTGGCCGCCGAGGTCGACCCGCTGACCGGCCTGGCCAACCGCCGCCACTTTCTGGCCACGATGCAGGCCATCGCCACCGATGGCGTGTTCGAGGGCTCGCTGCTGCTCATCGACATCGACCACTTCAAGCGCATCAACGACGAGCTCGGCCACGCCGCGGGCGACGCCGTGCTGGTCGAACTGGCGCGGCGCCTGCGCGTGGCGCTGCGCCCCGAGGACCTGACCGTGCGCTGGGGCGGCGAAGAGTTCTTGATCGTCGTGCGCGCGCTGCCGCAAGACCAGGTCGAGGCCCTGGCCGAGCGGCTGTTGTCGACCATCGGCCGCGCGCCCGTGGTGACTGGCGTGGGCACGATGGCGGTCACGGCGTCGATCGGCTTTGCGACCTTTCCGCTCGAGCCGGCGCGAACGCCGCTGCACTGGGAGCGCGCCATCGACCTCGTCGACACGGCCATGTACCTGGCCAAGGCGCATGGCCGCAACCGCGCCTATGGTGTGCGTTCGCTGCAGGCGCAGGAAGGCGTGGCGCCGGCCGAGGCCACATCGCTGGAAACCGCCTGGCGCGAAGGCCGCGCCGATCTCAAGGCCGTCAGCGGCCCGGTGCCGCTAGAGGTGACACGGTGAGGCGCGTCCTGCTGGCCTTTGCGCTGGGCGCAGCCGCGCTCGGCGCGCCAGCGCAGGTCGGCACGCAGACGGCGCCACTGGCCACCCTGCAAGCGCGCGTCGACGGATGGGTGCAGTCGGGCTACGAGCAGCCCGCACCGGCGCTGGCCGCGCTGGCGGCCGAGTTGGCGCAGCGCAGCGCCGACCCCGGCACCACACGCGTGCTGCAGCTCGGCCGCGCCTTGGTGGCGGCCGCGGCGGCACAGGGCGCCGAGGCCGCCGACGCGTTGGCGGCGCTGGGCCGCCTGGGCGCCGACCCGCTGAGCGCGGCCGATGCCGCGCTGGTGCGGGCCACGCTGGCCGACTCGCAAGGCGACAGCGGCCCGGCGTCTGCCGCCGCGCAGGCCGCGCTGGACGGCTACCGCCGCGACTGTCCGGCGGCGCCCGGCTGTGATTACCGATCGAGCTGGCGCGCCTTGCAGCTGCTGGTTCGCCACGAAGACAGCCGCGGGTTGCGCAGCGCAGCGCGTGAGCGGGCGCTGGAAGCCGTCGAGCTGGCCCGCGCCGCCGGTGACACGATGCGCCATGCCTGGGCGCTGGCCGTCGCTGCCGACGTGGGCAACGGCGACGCCAGTCACGCCGACGAGCAGCTGCTGCTCGACCAGGCGCTGCGCATGGCCGCCCAGCACGGCAGCCCGGCGCTGATGGCCCGTGTGCGCGTCTACGAAACCCGCATGCTGTCGCAGCGCGGCCATGTGGCCAGCGCGCTGGCCGCCGCCGAAGCCGGGCTGGCGATGGCACGCAAGGCCAACGCGCCGCGGCTGGGCGCGGTGTTCCAGGCCAATCTGTCAGACCTGCTCGTCAAGGCGGCACGCCCAAAGGCCGCGCTGCAGGCGGTGGACGACGCGCTGCCGGTGGTGCGCAGCTTTCGCGACCGGCGCACCGAGCGCGTGCTCGTGCACAACGCGGCGCTGGCCCGCGTGGCCCTGGGCGAGACCGAGGTGGCGCGGCGCGCGCTGGACGAGTTGCTGGCCGCGTACCGCGCGGGCGGCAGCCCCGGCGCCGAGGCCGAGGCGCTGCGCGAGTTTGCCGACGCCTTTGCCAGCGCCGGCCATCTGCGCGAGGCGCTGGCGCTGTACCACCGCGAGCGCAAGCTGGCGGCCGAAGTGATGGCTGCCAACCGCAAGGCGGCGATGGCCGAACTCACCAAACGATTCGACCGCGAGGCCCAGCAGCGTCAGCTTGACCAGCTGGCGCGCGACAACGCACTGATCGGCCTGCAGATCGACAACCGCGCCGCGACGCAGAAGGTGTGGATCGCCGCGGCCGTGCTGCTGGCGCTGGCGGTGGCGGCGGTGGCGCTGCTGTACCGACGCGTGCGCGCCGTCAACCGCAGCCTCGCGCACAGCCAGGCGTTTCTGCGCTCCCAGAGCCAGCGCGATCCACTCACCGGCCTGGCCAATCGCCGCGGCCTGCATGACCTGGCCGCGGCGCAGCAGCTCGAGCTGTCCTTCTTTGGGGCGCTGCTGCTGATCGATATCGACCACTTCAAACGCGTCAACGATGGGCATGGCCATGCCGCGGGCGACGTCGTGCTGATCGAGGTGGCGCGCCGCCTGGCCGAGGTGGTGCGCGAGGACGACCTGGTCGTGCGCTGGGGCGGCGAGGAGTTTCTGGTCTACATGCCAGGCGTGACTTTGCTGCAGGCGCAGGCGCTGGCCGACCGTGCGCTGCACGCCGTGGGCGCCACGCCGGTGAGCCTGCCCACCGGGCCGCTGCGCGTTACCGTTTCGGTGGGCTATGCCTGCTTCCCGCTGCCGCCGGCGCGGCTGTCGCTGACCCTGGAGCGGGCCATCAACTTCGCCGACATGGCGCTGTACACGGCCAAGAACCAAGGCCGCAACCGCGCCATCGGCGTCGCCAGCGCCACTGCCATCAATACGACCGCGCTGCGCAACATCGAGGGCGACTTCGACCGCGCCTGGAACGACGGCCTGGTGAGCCTGCTGCGCACCGTCGGCCCGGCGGCCCCGGCAACGGCGGGGGAATCCACACCGCAGCCCGCGTGAAGAAACGCAAATGACGGTGGCGGCGGCGAGGCCTTGCGCCTTGCGCCGCGACAATCGAGGCATGCATCTTCCAAGCACCCTGCGCCGCCTGCTGGCGCCCTGCGGCCTGATGGCCGCGACCCTCGCACCCACCCCATCCCTCGCGCAAACTGCAGCCGCAGCGCCGTCCGTGCCGGCCTCGGCTGCAACGGCCGCACCGGCCGCATCGGCGCCACGCGCGGCGCCCGCGGCAGCCAC
This sequence comes from Rubrivivax sp., assembly GCA_031427055.1. GTDB lineage: Bacteria > Pseudomonadota > Gammaproteobacteria > Burkholderiales > Burkholderiaceae_C > Rubrivivax. Next base: position 499 of record JANPMR010000450.1, on the reverse strand, counting down.
GGCTGCGCCCCCCGTCGCCGGACAAAGGGTCGAGATCACGGGCGGCCGCTTGTCCGACACCGACCAGCGCCGCCAATCCACGGCGGCCAAGATCGTGATCGGCCGCGACGAGATCGAGAAGTTTGGCGACGCCACCGTGGGCGAGGTGCTGCGCCGCTTGCCCGGCGTCACCACGCCCGGCGCGCCCGGTCGCGGCGGCGCACCGCGCATGCGCGGGCTGGGCGGCGGCTTCACGCAGTTGCTGATCGACGGCCAGCGCCTGCCGCCGGGCTTCAGCCTGGACTCGCTGACGCCGGAGCAGATCGAGCGCATCGAGGTGCTGCGCGCACCCACCGCCGAGACCGGCGCGCGTGCCATTGCCGGCACCATCAACATCATCACGCGCGAAGGCTTCAAGCGCCGCCTGAACGACCTGCGCATCGGCGGCGGTGTCGAGAACGGCCAGCCCACCGGCGGCAGCTTCTGGACCCACAACGACAGCGCCGGTGACCTGACCTAC
>JANPMR010000449.1:0-7190 GCA_031427055.1 Rubrivivax sp. | reverse complement strand
GTGATGAGCGACAGCGCGTCGTGCGTGCGCTGCCACTCGGCCTTGAGCGCGGCGAAGATGCGCTTGGCGACCGCCTTGTCCTCGACCAGTTCGACATAGCGCGTGGCGATGCGCAGATCGCTCTTGGCCAGCACCATGTCCAGGTTGCTCAGCAGGGTGCGAAAGAACGGCCACTGCTTGTGCATGCGCTGCAGCAGCTCGACCCGGCCCGCCCTCTCGCCGCCCGCGAGAAACGCCTCGATCGCGCTGCCAAAGCCGCACCAGCCGGGCAGCGCCATGCGGCACTGGCCCCAGCTGAAGCTCCAGGGGATGGCGCGCAGGTCTTCAATCGCCCGCGTGGCCTTGCCGTCCTTGGGTCGTACAGCCGGGCGCGAGCCGATGTTGAGCTCGGCGATCTCGCGGATCGGCGTCGCGGCAAAGAAGTAATCGGTGAAGCCCGGTGTGCCGTAGACCAGCTTGCGGTAGGCGTTGAAGCTGGCCTCGCTGATCGCCGCTGCCGCGTCAAGAAACGCCTTGGGCGCGCTCTTGGTGGGATGCAGCAGCGTGGCTTCGAGCGTGGCCGCGACCAGCGTCTCCAGGTTGCGCCGGCCGATCTCCGGGTGGGCGTACTTCGAGGCGATGACCTCGCCCTGCTCGGTCAGGCGTATCTGCCCGTTCACCGTGCCCGGCGGCTGCGCCAGGATGGCCTGGTAGCTGGGGCCGCCGCCGCGGCCCACGGTGCCGCCGCGGCCGTGGAACAGGCGCAGCGTGATGCCGTGGTCCTTGCGCAGGCCGCAGAAGAGCTCGACCAGCGCGGTCTCGGCGCGGTAGAGCTCCCAGTTGCTGGTGAAGAAGCCGCCGTCCTTGTTGCTGTCGCTGTAGCCCAGCATCACATCCTGCTCGGCACCACTGGTGGCCACCAGCGTTGCCACGCCGGGCAGGGCATAGAACTCGCGCATGATGGGTTCGCTGCGTCGCAGGTCGGCGATGGTCTCGAACAGCGGCACGGTGATGAGCTGCGCGCGCGCGTCGCGGTCCAGCGTGCCGGTGAGCAGCCCGGTCTCTTTTTGCAGCAGCAGCACCTCGAGCAGGTCGCTCACTTCTTCGGTGTGGCTGATGATGTAGTGGCGGATGGCCTCACGCCCGTAGGCCGCCAGCGCCTCGCGCGCGGCCTCGAAGATGGCCAGTTCGGCCAGTGCCAGCGCCGAGTACGCCGCGCCCTGCACGCGCAGCGGCCGCGCATCGTTGAGCAGGGCCAGCAGGCAGGCACGCCGCGCGGTCTCGTCCAGCGCGCTGTAGTCGGCCTCGATGCGTGCCGTGCGCAGCAGTTCGGCCACCACGGCTTCGTGCTGATCCGAGCTTTGCCGCAGGTCCAGCGTGGCAAGGTGAAAGCCGAAGACCTGCACCGCGCGCATCAGCGGCGCCAGGCGCGGGCCCACCAGCGCCTGTGCGTGGTGCGAGCCCAACGAGCGCTCGATGACGCGCAGATCGGCCAGAAACTCGGCGGCGTCTGCGTAGGGCTGCTGCGGCGCCACGGCATGGCGCAGTGCCTCGGTGCCGGTCAGGCGGTGCAGCGTGGCCGCCAGGCGCGCGTACAGGCCGATCAGTGCGCGCCGGTAGGGCTCGTCCAGGCGGTGCGGGTTCTGGTCGGGCGAGCGCGCCGCCAGGGCCTGCATCTCGCCCGTCACCGGCGCCAGCGTGCCCGACATCGACAGCTCGGCGCCCAGCTCGTGCACCTCGGTGAGATAGAAGCGCAGTGCGACCTCGGCCTGCCGCGACAAGGCGTGGCGCATCGTGGCGGCGCTGACGTTGGGGTTGCCGTCGCGGTCGCCACCAATCCAGTGCCCCATGCGCAGGAAGCTGGCCACGGGATGGCCGGGCAGGGCGCGCTCGAGGTCGCGGTAGAGCTTGGGAATCTCGCGCAGAAAGGTTGCCGGGTAGTAGCTCAGCGCGTTCTCGATTTCGTCGCTCACCGTCAGCTTGGCAGTGCGCAGCATGCGCGTCTGCCACAGCTGCGTGACGCGGGCGCGGATCAGCGCCTCGTTGTCGGCGCGGCGCTCGGGGGTTGCCAGCTCGTCGCGCTCGCCCACCAGCGCGGCCACGGCGCGCTCGGCATCCAGGATGCTCTTGCGCTGCACCTCGGTGGGGTGGGCGGTGAGCACGGGCGAGATGTAGGCATGTTGCAGCGCGTGCGCGATGTCGGCGCTGCGGTGGTCGGCACGGTGCAGGCGTTCGAAGGCCAGCGCCAGCGAGCCTTCCTGGTGATGGCCCTCTTTCTCGTGCACGGCGCGGCGGCGCACGTGGTGGCGGTCTTCGGCGATGTTGGCCAGGTGGCTGAAATAGCTGAAAGCGCGGATCACCGTCACCGTCTGGTCGGCCGAGAGGTTCTTGAGCAGGCGGTCGAGCACGCGCCCGGCGCTGGCGTCGGCCTTCAGGCGGTAGGCCACCGAGAGCTGGCGCACGCGCTCGATGAGATCGAAGGCGGCGGCGCCTTCTTGCTCGCGGATGACGTCACCCAGGATGCGGCCCAGTAACCGGATATCTTCAACCAGCGGTTTGTTCTTGGCCGCGGCGTCGCCTTCTGTGGCGCGGGTGCTCGTTTTGGTGCACTTCAAGGGTGCGGACGGCTTTGTATTGGTGCGTGGCATCGATGGCTCCGGCGATGTAACCCGATTACCAATTCTGCCTGCAAGTCGTGGGCCCGGCCAGTGCGGCGGCAGGGGCTTGAGCGCACCTGCGGCTGGCTATCATCGTGCCCATGAATGCGCCCACCATCATCGCCACCCGAGAAAGCCGCCTCGCCCTTTGGCAGGCAGAACACGTGCGCGATGCGCTCACCGCCCGCTTCGGGCTGCACGTCACGCTGCTGGGCATGACCACTCTGGGCGACCAGATTCTCGACCGCGCGCTGTCCAAGGTGGGTGGCAAGGGCCTGTTCGTGAAGGAGCTGGAAACGGCGCTGGAACAGGGCCGCGCGCACCTGGCCGTGCACTCGCTGAAAGACGTGCCGATGGACCTGCCCGCTGGCTTCGTGCTGGCGGCAGTCTGGGAGCGCGAAGACCCGCGCGATGCCTTTGTCTCCAACCAGTACGCCAGCCTGGCCGATCTGCCGCAAGGCGCCGTGGTGGGCACGTCCAGCCTGCGCCGCGTGTCGCAGTTGCTGGCGCAGCGGCCGGATCTGCGCATCGAGCCCCTGCGCGGCAACCTCGACACGCGGCTGCGCAAGCTTGACGAAGGCGGCTTTGACGCCATCGTGCTGGCCGCCGCCGGCCTGAAGCGCTTGAAACTGGGCGCGCGCATCCGCGGCTGTTTCGAGATCGACACCATGATCCCGGCCGCCGGCCAGGGCGCGCTGGGCATCGAGGTGCGCGAAGACGCGCAGGCGCTGCGCCAGACGCTGGCGCTGACGAGCCACGTCCCGACCCTGCTGGCCACCGCCGCGGAGCGTGCGGTGTCGCGTGGCCTGGGCGGCAGCTGCAGCGTGCCGCTGGCCGCGCACGCGGTGTGGGACGGCACCACGCTGCACCTGCACACCGCGCTGGGCGACGCGCAGGCGCCGACCAGGCCGCTGCTGCGTGCCACTGTCGAGGCCGCCGTCACCGACGAACCGGCCGCCCTGGCGCTGGGCGCCGCCGCGGTGGCGCAGCTGCTGGCCGCCGGTGCGCGCGAGTACCTGCAGCAGGGCTGATACGGACGGCGCCACCACCGTGCGCTTGATCGTCACCCGCCCGGCCGCGCAAGCCGCGGGCTGGGTTGATCGCCTGCGCGGCTTGGGCGTCGATGCCCGGGCGCTGCCGCTGCTGGACATCGAGCCGGCCGCCGACCCCGCACCGCTGCACGCCGCCTGGCGGGGCTTGGCCGGGTACCGCCTGGTGATGTTCGTGAGCGCCAACGCGGTCGTGCACTTCATGGCCTTGCGGCCGGTGGGCGCGGGCTGGCCCGCTGCCGTGTTGGCCGCAGCCACCGGGCCCGGCACCGCGGCGGCCTTGCGCGATGCGCGCGTGGACGAGGCCTGCATCGTCGAGCCCGCCGCTGATGCACCCAGCTTCGACAGCGAGGCGCTGTGGGCGCGTCTGTCCAGCCTGGACTGGACGGATCGCCGGGTGCTCGTCGTGCGCGGCGAGGACGGGCGCGACTGGCTTGCCGATCAGCTTCGCACGGCCGGCGCACAGACCGATTTCGTGGCCGCCTACCGGCGCGTCGCGCCCCAGCCGGACGCTGTGGGGCGCGAACTGCTGCAAGCCGCGCAGACGGACCCGGCGTCGCACGTCTGGCTCTTCAGCAGCAGCGAGGCCGTCGGCCATCTGCGCACGCTGGCCGAGGCGGCCGATTGGTCACGCAGCAGCGCGCTGGCCACGCACCCGCGCATCGCGGCGGCCGCGCAGCAACTGGGATTTGGCCGCGTCGAGACCGTGGCGCCAGACCCGAAAGCGCTTGCGGAGCGGCTGGCGTCGGGCTGGTCGATACAATCATTTCCCCTGTGACCGAGCCGTCTGCGTCCCCTTCTGTCGAGCCTGCTGCCGCGCTGCCGCCAGCCGCTGCGCCGGCTGCGCCTGCTGGGTTCTCGAGTGCCGCCGCAACGCCTATTTTCGTGAGCCACGCCACGCCCGGCCGCTGGATCGCCGCCGGAGCGGCCGTGCTGGCCGCGCTGGCCGCAGCCGCGCTGGTGCTGGCCTGGAACACCCAGCAGCGGGTCAAGTCTCTCGAGAGCGAACTCGTGCGCCGCCAGCAAGACAGCGGCAGCCAGGCCACCGAGGCGCGCACGCTGGCGCGCCAGGCCGAGGTCTCGGCGCGCGAAGCCGCGGCCAAGCTGGCATTGCTCGAGGCCCGCGTCGCCGAGACCTCGCTGCAGCGCACGCAGATCGAAGAGCTGATCCAGTCGCTGGCGCGCTCGCGCGACGAAAACGTGCTGGCCGACATCGACGCCGCCATCCGCGTGGCGATGCAGCAGTCGGCCCTCACGGGCAGCCCCGACCCGCTGGTGCTGACGCTCAAGCAGGCCGACGAACGGCTGGCGCGCTTCAACCAGCCGCGCCTTGAGCGCGTGCGCCGCGCGGTGGCGCAGGATCTCGAGCGCACGCGCACCGCCGGTGTCACCGACATCACGGTGCTGACGATTCGCCTGGACGAGGCGATTCGGCTCGTCGGTGACATGCCCTTGCTTTCCGAGCCCGCACTGCGCGGCGCGGGCGCTTCGGCCAGCGCACCGGCAGCGGCCGTCGCCGCCTCAGGCGCGGCCTGGGGCAATGGCACCGCCCAGCAATGGCAGGCTCTGGGCCTGCAGTTCTGGCGTGCCGTCGAGGGCCTGGTGCGCGTGACCCCGCATCGACCAGCCAGAAGCCATGCTCGTGGCGCCCGAGCAGGCCTGGTTTCTGCGCGAGAACCTCAAGCTGCGCCTGCTGAACGCCCGGCTGTCGCTGCTCTCGAGGCAGTTCGACACCGCGCAGTCCGACCTGCGCGATGTGCAATCGGCCATCGACCGTTACTTTGATCGCAGCTCGCGCCGCGTGGTGGCTGCCGCCGACCTGGTGCGCCAGGTCAGCGTGCAAGCGCGGCTGGTCACGGTGCCGCGGCCCGACGCCACGCTGGCCGCGATCGCCACGGCCTCGGCCGGGCGCTGAGGGCGGCTTCGGCCCGAGCCATCATGCGCGGCGTCATCTGGCTGGTGCTGCTCTTCGTCGTCGCGGTGGTCGCGGCGACGACGCTGGGCAGCAACGACGGCCTGGTGTCGATCTACTGGGGCGGCTGGCGCACCGACCTCTCTCTCAATCTCTCGGTCATCCTGCTGCTGGGCACCTGCGCCGTGCTGATGTCGGCGGTGAAGGCGATCGACTCGCTGATCAGCCTGCCCAAGCGTGCCGGCGAGTGGCGCGCGCTGCGCCGCGAGCGCGCCGCGCAGGCCGCGCTGCGCGAGGCGCAGGCCGAGTACTTCGGCGCCCGCTACGGCCGCGCCAGCAAGGCAGCGCACAAGGCGCTCGAGATCCAGCAAGACACACCGCAGCTCGCTGCCGACGCGCAGTTCCGCATGCTCGCGCAGTTGCTCGCCGCGGCCAGCCTGCACCGTCTGCAGGACCGCAAGCAACGCGACGCCACCTTGGGTCAGGCACTGGGCGCGGCGCGGCGCGGGCCGAGCGGCGCCGACGAGCCGGTGCGTCTGCTGGCCGCCGAGTGGGCGCTGGACGACCGCGACGCGCCGCGCGCGCTGCAGATGCTCGAAGGCCTGCCGCCGGGCGCCGCCCGCCGCACGCAGGCGCTGCGCCTGAAGCTGCAGGCCACGCGCATGGCGCGCCAGCCGCTCGAGGCGCTGCACACGGCCCGCCTGCTGGCCAACCACCAGGCTTTCTCGCCGGCCGTGGCGCAGAGCCTGCTGCGCGCGCTGGCGGCCGAGACGATGGAGGCCACGCACGATGTGCAGCAACTGCGCCGCCTGTGGGGGCAGTTCGACAGCGCCGACCGCCGCGACGCGCACATCGCTTCGCGCATGGCGCAGCGCGCGGTGCATCTCGACGCCGCCGACGACGCGCGTACCTGGCTGCGCCCGTTCTGGGAGCGCTTGCCGGAACTGCCGCGCGAAGACCGCGAGCAGGTCGCGCTGGCCCTCATCGACGCCCGCAGTGGCATCGCCGCAGACTGGCTGCCGCGGCTGGAGAGCGCCGTGCAGTCCTTCGGGCACGAGGCCGCCGTCGTGGCCGCCGTCGGCATGGTGTTTGCAGAGCGGCGGCTGTGGGGCAAGGCGCGCAAGCTGCTGGAGCAGGCCGCCGCAGCGCCGGCCCTGCCCACGCGCACACGCCGGCTGGCCTGGCGGCAGCTCGCGGCCCTGGCCCGAGAAGAGTCGGACGAGGCACGCGCCGTGGCCTGCGAACGGGCGGCGGCGGGTCTCGACTGAGCACGCGCTTTGGCCGACAGCTCAAGCGAGCGCTGCTATACTTGCGGGCTGCATGCGGCTGTAGCTCAGTTGGATAGAGTACTTGGCTACGAACCAAGGGGTCGTGGGTTCGATTCCTGCCAGCCGCACCAGAACATTGCGTTCTAGAACAGCGGGTCGTCAGTGGTCCACTTCATTGGGGACAGGAGGCCCACTCTAGGGCCGGGCGCATCGGGCCGGAAGAAAGCAGCAAGCGCTACAGGTCAGATCACCCGTTTGGCGGAGACCAGGCCCTCGATCTGGTGCACCACCTCGGAGAGCGGCAGGTGGGTGGAGTCGATCTTCA
>JANPMR010000448.1:0-2155 GCA_031427055.1 Rubrivivax sp. | reverse complement strand
CGACCGAGAGCGCAATGATCGCGATCACGATCAGCAGCTCGATCAGCGTGAAACCGCGCGCGGCGTGGCGGCGCAGCAAGCGCCCAACGCGAGCGACCCGACCGACGCTATTGCCAGGAGCCGACGTCGGCATCTTTGCCTTCACCGCCCGGCTGGCCATCGGCGCCGAAGCTGAAGACATCGATCTCGCCGCGCACGCCGGGGTTGAGGTACTGGTAAGGACGCGCCCACGGGTCACCCGGCAGCTTGTCGAGATACGGCTTCCAGTTGGGCGGCACGGCGCCGGCCGTGGGCTTGCGCACCAGCGCGTCCAGGCCCTGCTCGGCGCTGGGATAGCGCTGGTTGTCGAGCTTGTAGCGCTTGAGCGACTGCACCAGTGTGTTGATGTCGGTGCGCGCCGCGGTGGCGCGCGCGTCATCCAGGCTGGCAAACAGGTTGGGCACGATCAGCGCGCCGAGCACGCCGATGATGACCAGCACCACCAGCAGCTCGATGAGCGTGAAGCCGCGCGCCGGCTGACGATGACGTGACGAGGGATCGAGCTTCATGGCGGGGCGCATGGGCGGGCCGGGCAAGGCCGGCGGGGCCGGAACAAGAGGGTGGCTGCATGATAATCGCGCCATGTCAGCACGCTGGTGGACCTTGGGTGTATGGGCACTGGCCGCGGCCGGTGCGCTGTTCTGGGCCTTGAAGATCTTTGTCGTGCCGCCCATGGCGCCGCCGCAAACGCAGCTGGCCGAGCCTGGCGCCGGCCTGCGCGGCGATCTGACGCGGCTGCTGGGCGTCGATCCGCCGCCGCCTGCGGTGGCCGCCGCGGCCGAGGCGGCGCCCGATGCGCGCTTTGCGCTGATCGGCGTCGTCAGCCCGCGCCCGCAGCAGGCGGCGCGCGAGGGCGTGGCGCTGATCGCGGTGGACGGCAAGCCGGCGCGCGCCTACCGCGTCGGCGCGGTGGTGGACGGAGAGAACGTGCTCAAGTCGGTCAGCACGCGCGGCGCGACGCTGGGCCCGCGCGAAGGCGCCTCGCTGATTGCGCTGAACCTCGCACCGTCGGCGCCGGCCGCGACCGGCGCGTTGCCCGCGCTGCCGATCGACGGCGCGCCACCGCGCGCGGTGCGGCCCGGGCTGGCGCCGCCGGTCATGCCAACGGTCATGCCAACGGTCATGCCGCCGCGTGCACCCCAGGGGGCAGGCCCGGCGGCGCCACAGTTCACACCGCAATACAGGCCGCCGATGCAGCCTGCCGGCCCGTCCTTGCGCGAGGTTCCCGCCAACCCGGGGCTGGCCGGCCAGCCCATGCCGATGCGCCCGGGCGGACCCGTCCCGGCGGCGCTGGAGTAGTCAGCCCGGCGCGCAGGGGCCCGGTCCTTCGGCAGCCGCAAGGCCCCGCGCAGGCGGGCCCATGCGCGCGGCCTCAGTACAGCGCGTCGCCAAACGGCGACGGCTCGAGCGTCGGCGGTGCAAAGGGTTCGGCTTCGGGCTCGGCAGTGGCGCCGCCGGCCGCGCGCGCATCGTCGGCCTCGGCCGCCACTTCGGTGAGCAGGGCCGCGGCGCTCTTGACCAGCGGCCAGGCCAGCGTGGCGCCGGTGCCGTCGGTGCTTTCCATGCCCAGCTCCATCAGCGCCGCGGCGCGAAACAGGTTGAGCGCCTGGTCCAGGCCGCGGTGGCTGTGGCTGCGGCAAAACAGGCAGTAGTCGGTGACCGGCTGCGCGATGCGCGCGGCCACCATCAGCGCGGCGCAGGCCGGCATGCCGTCGATCATGAGCAAGTGGCGCTTGCTGGCCGCCATCAGGATCACGCCCACCATCACCGCCACCTCGAAGCCGCCGAAGGCCGCCATGACCTCGATCGGCTCGACCAGCGTACGGTGGCGCGCCTGCGCGCCGTTCAAGACGGCGATGAGATGGCCAAGCTGATCACCATTCATCTGCGACCCGCTGACGACCAGGTCGCGCACAGGGCTGTCGGTCAGGCGCGACAACACCAGCGCCGCGCTCTCGTGCGAGCCCACGCCCACGCCGGCCAGCAGGGTGACGTTGCCGCGCAGCTTGTCGCCGATTTCCATGCCGGCGCGCATGCCGGCGTGTGCCTGCTCGAGGCTCATGGCCACGGTGGCGCGCGTGTTGCGCGTGGCGTGCGCGATCTTGCGCATCATCAG
>JANPMR010000447.1:0-7606 GCA_031427055.1 Rubrivivax sp. | reverse complement strand
AACGGCCAGCAGGGCGCGGCGGAGGTCGCAGGCTGGCTGCGCAATCGGTAGTAGGTCGCGGCAGACCGGTGCTGGCCCGTTGCTGTCGTTCGGTGTGGCTGCGTTCGATCTTGAGCATTTGCACGTCGCGGCAGGTGGCGTCTGGCCGCGCGACACCACTGTCTCGGAAACGGTGGGCTGGGGTGGGCGGGGTCGCGCCTATGAGGCGCTGAGGAGCACAGCATCCCTGGCCGCGCGCGCAGCGCGCATCGTGGACTGACTTGCCGCGTCTGTTCGAGTGCAGCGCCCGCAGGGCGCGTAGCGAGTTACGCGGCTGGGCCACGAGACCGCGCACCGGAAGGGAGTCGGCGCGCAGCGACGACCGCCTCATCGAAGCGACCCAGCCCGCCCAGGCACGCCTTTGCTCGCGCCAATCCACGCAAGCAAAGCAGCCACACCGAACGACAGCAACGGGCCAGCACCGGTCTGCCGCGACCTACTACCGATTGCGCAGCCAGCCTGCGACCTCCGCCGCGCCCTGGTGGCCGTTGCGGATGCAGTCGCCCACCGAGACGCCGCCCTTCCAGTTGGCGACGAAGAACAGTCCCGGCAGCACATTCGACGCGGCGGTGGCGCGCGCCACGCGGCCCAGATGGCCCAGCGTGTACTGCGGGATGGCGCGCGGCCAGCGTGTCACCTCCTGGAATCGCGGCTGCCCGCGCGCGCCCAGCAGTGCCTGGTGCTCGGCGTGCGCCAGGGCAGCGATGTCGGCCTCGGGCATGCCCGGCAGGTCGGGCTGGCGGCGTCCGCCGATGAAGGTGGTGAGCATGGCGCCGCCGGCCGGCGCGCGGCCCTCGAACATGGTGCTCGTGAATAGCACGCCCAGCACCTGCCGCCCGGCCTTGCGTGGCACCAGGCAGCCAAAGCCGTCCAGCGGGTGCTCGATGTCGGCGGCGGTGTAGGCCGAGGCCACCGTGGCCACTGGCGCGTAGTCGATCTCGACCAGCGCTGCGGCGGCGTCGCTGGCGTGCTCGCGCAGCAGCGCGCTGGCGCGGTCGGCCGGTGTGGCCAGAACCAGTGTGCGTGTGCGCCACGCCAGGGGCCGGCCGTGCTGCTCGGCATGCAGCGTGTAGCCGCCCTCGCGACCCCCATCAAGATGGCGCTCGATGCGTGTGGCGCGGGTGTCCAGCGACAGCGGGCCCACGGCGGCGGCCAGCGCGTCGGTGAGCGTCTGCATGCCGCCTTCGAAGGCGAAGCTCTGCGCCGTGTTCTTGGCGGTTTCCTTGGCGCGCTTGCGCTCGGCGGCACCGAAGATCTGGCCGCGGATCAGGCTGCCCCAGCGCTGCTCCAGCGCGTGCAGCTTGGGGAAGGCCGCGGGCACCGAAATCTGCTCCGGGTCGCCGGCGTAGATGCCGGCCACGAAGGGGTCGATGGCGTAGTCGAGAAACTCACTGCCCAGGCGGCGGCGCACGAAGGCGGCGATCGATTCCTCATGGTTGGCGTTGCCGCGCGCGACGAAGGGCTCGCGCATCAGCGCCAGCTTGGCGCCGGCCGAGAACAAGGGCGTGCTGAAGAAGGCCCAGGGCGACATCGGCAGCGCCAGCAACTGGCCGTTGCGCACCACGTAGCGCGTGTTCGAGGCCTGCGACGCCAGCCGCCACTGTGCGCGCAGGCCCAGCGCATCGACGAGCTCGCCGATGAGCGGCGTGGTGTCGAGCGCGCTGTTGGGCCCGCGCTCGAACAAAAAGCCTTCGCGCACGACCGAGGCGATCACGCCACCGGCACGCGGCGCGGCGTCGATGACCTGCACGCGCAGACCGGCGCGGCGCAGGCCGTGCGCCGTGGTGAGGCCGGAGATGCCGGCGCCGACCACCAGCGCGTCCAAGGGTGCGGCGGCATCTGCCGCCAGCGAGAGGGTGTCGGTCACCGGGGCTTCCTTCAAGGGGAGGGGTTGTTTGCGTGCCGCGCGCCCTGGCGCATCCAGATCGCGTCTTCTTGTTCGAGCTCCTCGAGCCGGCCCTCGATGTCGGTGATCGAGCGGTCCAGCTCCGGCAGCATCACGTCTTGCAGCGCGCGTGCGCGGCGCACCGAGCGGCGGTACTCGGCCGACAGGCGTTCCAGGTTGCCGCACACCGCGGCCAGCGGTGCGGCGGCGCGGAGCACGGCTGCAAACGCGGCGCGGCAGGCCTCGGCTTCGGGCGATGCGTTGACGGCCTGCGGCGCCACCGCCACCGGGCCGTCGAGCGTGGCCTGTTGCAGCGTCACGCCCATCAGCGTCGCGGGCAGGATCTGCAGCGCCAGGCCCGCGGCATCGGCAGGCGGATAGACCTGCAGCCCGTGCAGGCCGTGGCGCGCCACCGCGGCCTGCAGTTGCGCCAGTGCCACCTGCTGCGCGGCGGCCATCGTGCGCTGCAGGTCCGCCAGCACCGCCAACTGGCGCAAGATTTCGCCGGCCAGCAGCAGGCACTTCTCGTCCAGAAAGACATAGCCTTCGTGCATGGCACGGCGCTCGTCCTTGAGCTCGATGACGGCGCTGCGGGTGGGGCTGAGTCCGCTCATCTGGGCACCGCCTCGCGGGCCGCTGGCGTCAGGTGCGCCGCGATCTGCGCGTCCGAAAGCCTGGTGAGCTCGCTCAAGGGCAGCCCGGCCAGCAACTGCCAGCCCAGCGCCATGCTTTGCTCCAGCGTGCGCGGCGCGTCCTGGTTGACGAGCAGGCGCTCGAACTCGGCGCCCAGCCGCAGGTAGCGGCGGTCGGTGTCGGCCAGGCCTTCCTCGCCGACCACGCTGGCCAGCACGCGGGCCTGCGCGGCGCGCGCGTAGGCGGCGTAGAGCTGGCTGGCCAGGGCCGGATGGTCGGGCTCGGTGTAGTGCTTGCCGGTGCCGTCCTTCATCAGGCGCGACAGGCTGGGCAGCACGTTCACGGGCGGGTAGATGCCGCGCCGGTCGAGATCGCGCGAGAGCACGATCTGGCCCTCGGTGATGTAGCCGGTGAGGTCGGGGATCGGGTGGCCGATGTCGTCGGACGGCATGGTCAGGATCGCCAGCTGGGTCAGCGTGCCTTGCTTGCCCGGCCCGCTGCCGCGCAGGCAGCCGGCGCGCTCGTACAGCGTGGCCAGGTCGGAATACAGGTAGCCCGGAAAGCCCTTGCGGCTGGGGATCTCGCCCTTGCTCGACGACACCTCGCGCAGCGCCTCGCAGTAGTTGGTCATGTCGGTCAGGATCACCAGCACGTGCTTGCCGCACTCAAAGGCCAGGTACTCGGCGGCGCTGAGCGCAAAGCGCGGCGTCAGCAGGCGCTGCGTGCTGGAGTCGCTGGCCAGATTGAGGAAGAGCGCGGTGCGTTCCAGCGCGCCGCCCTGCTCCAGGCTGCGCCGAAAGTACTCCGCGCTGTCGTAGGGCACGCCGATGCCGGCGAAGACGATGGCGAAATCCTCGGCATCCTTGCCCCTGAGCCGCGCGTGGCCGGCGATCTCCACCGCCAGCCGGTCGTGCGGCAGGCCGCCGCCGCTGAAGATCGGCAGCTTCTGGCCGCGCACCAGGCTGTTCATGAGATCGAGCGTGCTCACACCGGTCTCGATGAAGTCGCGCGGCAGCGCGCGCGCCACCGGGTTCAGCGGCAGGCCGTCGATCGGTACCTGGCGGTGCGCCGCCACCGGCGGGCCGCCGTCGATGACCTGGCCGACGCCATTGAACACGCGGCCCAGGATGCCGGGCCCGAGCGCAAAGGACAGCGGCTCGCCCAGGAAGCGCACCACGGTGCCTTCGAGTGACAGGCCGGCGGTCGACTCGAGCACTTCGATGGTCATGAACTGCTCGTCGATGGCGGCGATGCGGCCCAACCGCGCGCGGCCGTCGGCGCCGATGACCTCCACCGCGTCCGCCAGGCCGACATCGAGCGTGCGGCGCAAGAAGAGCAGCGGGCCTTCGAGCCGCGTGGCCGCGCCTTCAACGGTGAGCCGCATCGGGGGCCTCCGGGGTAATGGGTTCGGCTGGCGCGGGTGCGGCTGGCGCGGGCGCCGACGAGAGCAGCGCAAATTCGCGCTCCAGCCGCGCCGCCAGTTCGGCCAGGCGCGGCAGCTGGTCGTCGGCGATCTCTTCGCCCATGCGCTGCAGCGCGCGCATGCAGGGCAGGCCGGCGATGGCCTCGGGCGTGGCGCCGGCGGCCTGCGCGGCCTGCGCCAGCTCGATGAAGCGGCCCAGCAGCTTCATCATCGCGCCCTGGCGCGCCGGGCTGCAGACGCGGTCGATCTCTGAGAACGCCGACTGGCGCAAGAAGGCCTCGCTCACCAGCTCGGCGCACAGCAGCGTGAGCTGCTGGCGCGCCGGCAGCGCGTCGCGGCCGATGATGCGCGCCATGCGCTCCAACTGCGCCTGTTCGTCCAGCAGGGTCAGGAAGCGCCGGCGCAGCGCCAGCCACTGCGCGTTGCCCTGCGCGGCCCACCAGGGCGCGAACTCGCGCGCGTCTTCGGCATACGACTGCAACGGGTGGATGGCCGGGTAGAAGCGGGCGTGCGCGCGCTTGACGTCCAGCGCCCAGAAAGCCTTGACGTAGCGCTTGGTGTGGCTCGTCACCGGCTCGGAGAAGTCGCCCGAGGGCGGGCTGATGGCGCCCATCACGGTCACCGATCCGGGGCCGCAGGCGAGGGTATCGACGGCCGCGGCGCGCTCATAAAAGTCGGCCAGCCGGCTGCTCAGGTAGGCCGGGTAGCCGCCCTCGCCGGGCAGCTCGCCGAAGCGGCCCGAGACCTCTCGCAACGCTTCGGCCCAGCGGCTGGTGCTGTCGGCCATCAGCGCCACGTGCAGGCCCTGGTCGCGAAAGTACTCGGCCACCGTGATGGCGCAGTAGATGCTGGCCTCGCGCGCGGCCACCGGCATGTTGCTGGTGTTGGCGATGATCACCGTGCGCGCCATCAGCGGGCGGCCGCTGCGCGCGTCGGTGAGGGTCGGAAACTCGTCGAGCACGCCGGCCATCTCGTTGCCGCGTTCGCCGCAGCCCAGGTAGACGATGACGTCGGCAACGCAGCCCTTGGCCAGGGCTTCCAGCAGGACGGTCTTGCCGGTGCCGAAGCCGCCGGGGATAGCAGCCTTGCCGCCGCGTGCCACCGGAAACAGGCCGTCCAGGATGCGTTGCCCGGTGACCAGCGGCACGCTGGCCGCCACCCGGCGCGTCACCGGCCGCGGCTGGCGCACGGGCCAGACATGGCTCATCGCCAGCGCCTGCTCATGGCCGTCGGCGCGGCGCAGCCAGAGCACGGGCTCGTCTTCGGCGTAGGTGCCTGTCGCCACCACGCGGTCGACCGTGCCCGCGGCATCGGGCGGCGCCAGGCAGCGCTGGGCACGGGCCGCGCTGCCGTCTGGCGAGCCGCTGCTTGGGGCGTCTGTTGGAACGCTCGCGTGGCCGATCACCGCGCCCGGGCCGAGCAGCGCACCAGCCTGCAGCGCCGGCTCGAAGTGCCAGCGCCCGGCTTCGGCCTGCCGCATTCCGGCCTGCACATAGGTGGCGCCGGTGCCCGACAGCGGCCGCAGCAGGCCGTCGAAGATGCGCCCCAGCAGCCCCGGCCCCAGGCGGATGGCCAGGGGCTGGCCGCTGCCGCGCACCTCGGTGCCGGGGCGCAGGCCGGTGGTGTCTTCGTAGACCTGCACGACGATCTGCGCGCCCTCGATGCGCACCACCTCGCCCAGCAGCGCCTGCGGGCCTACGCGCACCGCCTCGCGCAGCGAGAACGGGCCCTGCTTCACGGCGTGCAGCACGGGGCCGGCAATCCAGCGGACGATGGCGAGGCTCATGTCGGGGCTCCTGCCGGGGTTTCCAGCAGGCGCAACAGGCGCGCCTCGAAGTCGGCGCGGCCGGCCAGCAGGCCGGCCAGCGTGCCGTCGATGACGTTGCCGTCGGCCATCACCTTCAGCCCCGCGGTGATCGAAGGGTCGGCCTCGAAGGTGAGCGTGATGCCCGCTGCGGCCAGCGCGGCCTTCGTGGCGGCGCGCTCGTGGAGGGGCCAGTCGGCCGCATGCACCACGCGCCACGCACCCCGCGCAAGACCTTGCTGCGCCGCTGTCAGCGTCTTGTCGACCCAGCCGCGGCGCGTCTCGGCGTCTTGCCACAGTGCCTGCAGCTCCGGCGGCAGCTGCTGCCGGGCCAGCGCCAGCAACGCGGCGGTGCGCTGCTGCGCGTGCAGGCGGCGGTGCGTGGCCAGGCGTGCCTGCGCCGCGGCCAGCTGCTGGGTGCGCCGCTGGCGCTGCTCGGCGTAGGCCTGGCGCATGCGCGCGCGGGCCGCTTGGTGGGTCTGCGCGTGCACGGCGGCGGCGCGGGCGCGGGCCTCGCCCAGCAGCTCGGCGCACTGGCGCGCGCGGTCGGCCTCGACCAGATCGAGCAGCGCTTGCAGCGGGCGCGCGAGGTCGGGGGCGGCCGCAGCGTTCATGCTTCCATGCCCAGTTGCGCACGCAGCCGCGCCGCGAGGTCGGGCACCGGCGCGCTGCCGATCAGGTCGGGCACGATCAGCACCAGCGGCGCCGGTGCCGACAGCGCCGCGCGCTGCGCGTCGGCGTCGACGCCCGCGGCCACGGCGGCGGACATCAGCACCAGCGGCGCTTGCCCGCGCGCCCAGGCCAGTGCCGCGGTCTCATCGCCTGCGCTCGGCGTGCGTAGCTGCGCGCCGGCCAGCCGGTAGCCGGCCGCGCTGACCTCGTCGCCGAGATAGACCGCAAGCATCTAGCCGAGCCGGTTGAGCATCAGGATGGCGACGATGAGGCCGTAGATCGCGATGCCTTCGGCCAGCCCGATGAAGATCAGCAGGCGGCCGAAGAGCTCGGGCTTTTCGGCCAGCGCGCCCACCGCGGCCGTGCCCACGCGGGCCACGGCAAAGCCGGCGCCCAGCGTGGCCAGGCCGGCGGCAAGCGCGGCGCCGATGAAGACCCAGCGGCTGTCGATGGCCACCGCAGCGGCCGTGGCCGTCGCCGGCACGGCGGCCTGCGCTTCGGTCCAACCGAGCAACACGGTGGCCAGCAGGGCCAGCAGCATCAGTGCAAGGGTCCAGCCAAGCGGCGGGTTGTGGGGTTTTCTCATTTAGTTCTCCGGAGTCGCTGGGGTCGCTGGGCTTGGGTAAGGCGGCGCGGGCAGCGGCCTGAACGCGCGGCCCGTGCCCTGCATGAAGCGGGTGAAGAATTCGAACAGCACCAGTCGCGTCGTCTGGATCGACACCACCATGGCTTCGAGCACGATGACCAGCGCGTTGCCCAGCACCAGCACCACGGCCTTGGCCAGGCTGCTGTCGGCGGCGTCCATCAGCGCCACGATGGCCGACGAGAGGCCGGCGTGGGCCAGCGCAAAGGCGCCGACGCGCGCGAACGACAGCGTGTTGATGAGGATCTGCAAGCTCTTCTCGAGCGCTTCGCCGAGCGCTGCGAAGCCAGCCGTCGGCCGCTGTTGCTGCCACGCGTGCCCGATGCAAAACCACAGCAGCGCCGCCGCCGCGACGTAAAGCCCGCCCGGCGCCACGAAGGCGGCCATGAGGCCCAGGTACAGCGGCAGCAACGCGGCGTCGGTCAGCCACCAGCGCCGCCATTCACCGCGCCAGCCGGCGGCCAGCGCATCGAGCAGCAGCCCCAGCGTGAGCAGCACCACGCCGCC
>JANPMR010000446.1:0-2844 GCA_031427055.1 Rubrivivax sp. | reverse complement strand
GAGGGCCAGTGGCTGGGCGCGACAGGCTCCTCATATGGTCGCCTTCGTCAATCTGAATGAGTTTTCTCTTTTGTGATCGATCAGGTGATGCGAACCGGGCGATGCTGCGACGGTGAATCAGACTCATATCCGCGGATTGGTTACCTGCATGACATTGATTCGTCTTGGGCCTGCCTCGCTCTAGATTCGCGGATCGTCCTTTCGGAGCCGGTGTAGGAGCGACGAGGATTGCCCTGCCGTTGCCCGTTTCGCATCACGTGATCGATCTTGCTGCGTCCTTTGGTTGGCGTCGTTGGGGCTCCCCTTTCCGCTGGCGGGAAGGGGCGGGGGGGATGGGTGGGTGGTTGGTTGGGTGGGTGGTTGGTTGGTCGCTTGGTTGGTGCGTCCTGCTCCTGTCAGTGCGGCGCAGCCTGCTCGCGCTGCGCCTGCGTGCCGATGGCCCAGACAAAACCGGCCAGCTCTCGGGCTATCGCCACGCAGACCTTGTTGGGCTGTACGCCGCGGCCTTTGAGCATGGCAAAGCGCTTGCTCAGTCTGAGTTGGGCCTTCCAGCCCACGGCCCGCAGCTCTTCACTCAGCCCCTCCTGGCGTTGCAGCGCGCGCCGCCCGATGCGGGCGGCGAAGCGGTAGTTCCACGCCGCTTCGGTCAGCAGCCTGCGCGCATGTGCATTGCCAGTTTTGGTGATGCTGCCTCGGCTCAGGCGCTCGCCGCTGGAGTGCTCGCTGGGCACCAGGCCCAGGTAGCCCATGAGTTTGCGGGGGTGCTCAAAGCGGCTGAGATCTCCGATCTCAGCCACCAATCCGATGGCGCTGATGACGTCGATGCCGCGCAGAGCCTGCAGCGCCGCCACCACCGCCTCGAAGCGCCAGCCACTGATCGAGTCCTGCAGCGCCTGGCTCAATCGCTGCACACGCTCATCGGCGGCCTGCACGGCCAGCAGATACTCCGTGAACGCCACCTGGGACGCACCGACGCCGCAGTTCTGTTCGGACAGCCAGCGGTAATGCGTTTTGCTCCACGAGGTCTTGCCCCCGAAGCGCTTGTCGTGGCGCAGCAACAAGGCCTTGAGCTGCTGGCGCACCTTGGTGCGGCCGTTGACGGCGTCTTCGCGCGCCCGGGACAAGTCTCGGATCGCCTCGTCTGCCGGGTCTGGAATCCACACCGCACGCAGTTGCCCCGCGCGCGAACACTCGGCCAGCTCAACACTGTCGCGCCCGTCGGTCTTGACGCGGCTGGCTGCGGGCCGCTTGGGCATTTGCGACGGCGCAATCACCTCGCAGCTGTAGCCCTTGCCCTGCAAGGCTCTCTGCAGGCCGTAGCCCGTCGGACCCGCCTCGTAGACCACATGGAGCTGATCCGCCCCGCCCACTTTGGCCAGCGTCTTAAGCAGCTTGGCAAGATCATGCACGACCTTGCCGATCACCCGCCCAGGCAGCCGCCCTGGCTCGGCCGTCGCTACGGTGATGCTGTCCTTGTGAACATCCAGGCCCACATGAATCTTGGTAGTCTCTTGCATGGTCGGTCTCCATAGCTTGTTGATGACGCAAGTCTCAACATGTAGCTCGGCACACTGCGGTGCGCAACCTACGTCTGCGGAGATCGGCCACCTGGCGTTGCGGCGCGACCATGATGTCTAGACCGACTTCGGCACCTTCTTCGGCCGTTGCCATCCCGCCAGTGTGGCCTGGCGCGCGCGCGCCACCGTCAATTGTCCGGCCGGCGCATCCTTGCTGATCGTGCTGCCGCCGCCGATGGTGGCGCCGTCGCCCAGGCTCACCGGCGCCACCAGCACGCAGGTGCGGCCCACGTGCACGTCGTGGCCAATCACCGTGCGGTGTTTGTTGGCGCCGTCGTAGTTGGCGGTGATGCTGCCGGCGCCGAAGTTCACGCGCTCGCCCACGCTGGCGTCGCCGAGGTAGGCCAGATGGTTGGCCTTGGCGCCGCGCGCCAGGGTGGAGTTTTTCACCTCGACGAAGTTGCCCACGTGCACCTCGGCGCCCAACTCGGCGCCGGGGCGCAGCCGCGCATAGGGCCCGACGCGCGCGCCCTCGCCCACCACCGCGCCTTCGATGTGCGTGAACGGCTCGATGCGCGCGCCCACGCCGATGCGCGCATTGCGCAGCACGCAGTGCGCGCCGATGCTCACGCCGCTGGCCAGCACCACGCTGCCCTCGAAGATGCAGCCGACGTCGATGTCGACGTCTTCGCCGCAGACGAGCTGGCCGCGCACGTCGAGCCGCGCTGGGTCGGCCAAGCGCACGCCGGCTTCGAGCAGCGCCTCGGCCTGGCGCGCCTGGAAGTGCCGCTCCAGCTCGGCGAGCTGGCGCGCGGGCTGTTGACGCCCAGCACCTCGAGCGGCGAGCCCGGCTGGGCGGTGGCCACCGGCACGCCGTCTTGCACCGCGAAGGCGACGATGTCGGTCAGGTAAAACTCGCCCTGCGCGTTGTGGTTGCCAAGGCGCGCCAGCCAGCGCCCGAGCGCGGCGGTGGGCGCGGCCATCATGCCGGTGTAGACCTCGGTAATAGTGCGCTCGGCAGCGCTCGCGTCCTTGTGCTCCACGATGCCGAGCACCGCGCCTTTGCTTTCACCTTCACCTTCGCCTTCACCTTCGCCGCGCACGATGCGGCCATAGCCGCTCGGGTCTTGCAGCGCCACGGTGAGCAAGGCGAGCCGCGTGCCGCCGCAGGCTTTAACCAGCGCGCGCGCCGTAGCAAGCTCGACCAGCGGCACATCGCCGTTGAGGATGAGGGTGATGCCCTCCCCCGCGAGCGCGGGCTGCGCCTGTTGCACCGCGTGGCCGGTGCCGCGCTGCGGCTCCTGGCGCACGAAGCTGAACGCCATGC
>JANPMR010000445.1:0-1539 GCA_031427055.1 Rubrivivax sp. | reverse complement strand
GACGAGCAGCAGGGCGAGGGCTTCACGCTGCACTACGACCCGGCCATCGCGGTGCCGATCCGCGCCATGACCGCCGAGATGGGTGCCGGCGGCGAGGCGCTGCTGTGGCATGCCTACGACCACATCAGCGCGCCCACGCTGCTGCTGCGCGGCGAGACATCGGATCTGCTGACGGCCGAAACCGCCGCGGCGATGGTGACGCGCGGCCCGCGCGCGCAGTTGCACGTGCTGGCTGGCATCGGCCATGCGCCCACCTTGCAGTCGCCCGAGCAGGTGGCACTGGTGCGCGACTTTTTGCTCGGCAGCCCGGGACCATGAAGCCGGGGCCGGCCAGCGCTGCGCCGGACGGCGCTGCGGCCATCGTCCACTTGGCTGAAGTCGCCACCGACGGCCAATTCGAAGCCGACCCGGAGCAACGTGCCCGGGCCTTTGCCGAGCCCCTGCTGGCCGGGCACACACTGGACACCGGCGAGGACGCGCTGGGCCATGCCGACGGCGCCGCGGCGGTGCTGCGCGGCATTGGCGCGGCGCCGTCGCTGTGCGCCGCGGTCTATCTGGTCTACGCCGGCGACCATCTGCAGCGCCCGGAAGAGACCGTGCGCAAGGCCTTTGGCGACAGCTACGCCAGCCTGGTGATGCTGACGCGCAAACTGGTGCAGATCCAGCGTGCGGCGCGCGCGGCGCAGGTCGGCCCGGGCGAGCGCGCGGCGCAGACCGAGCGCGTGCGCAAGATGCTGCTGGCGTTCTCGCGCGACCTGCGCGTGGTGCTGCTGCGCCTGGCCTCGCGCCTGCAGACGCTGAGATGGTTTGCCGCCAGTCGGCAGGCCTGCCCGGCGGAACTGGCCACCGAGTCGATGCAGGTCTTTGCGCCGCTGGCCAACCGGCTGGGCATCTGGCAGATCAAATGGGAGCTCGAGGACCTGTCGTTTCGCTTCCTGCAGCCCGCCGAGTACGGACGCATGGCGCGGCTCGTGGACGAGACGCGGGCCGATCGCGAGCGCAGCGTGGCGGCCGCGCGTGACGAGCTCGTGGCGCTGCTCGGCCGTGCCGGCATTGCCGCCGACGTGCAAGGCCGGCCCAAGCACCTGTACAGCATCTGGAAGAAGATGCAGGGCAAGGGCTTGAGCTTTGGACGCGTCTTCGACGCCCGCGCGTTGCGCGTCGTGGTGATCGATGTGGCCGCGTGCTACGCCGCGCTGGCCCGCGTGCACGAGGCCTGGCGCGCGGTAGACGGCGAGTTCGACGACTACATCGCGCGGCCCAAGCCCAACGGCTACCAGAGCCTGCACACGGTGGTGCTGGGCGCCGACGGCCGGCCGCTGGAGGTGCAGATCCGCACGCGCCAGATGCACGAACATGCAGAACACGGCGTGGCCGCGCACTGGATGTACAAGGAAGCCGGCGTCAAGGGCTACGCGGGCGTGAGCGCCAGCGGCGAGTTCGAGGACCGCGTTGCGCAGGCGCGGCTGGCTGTGATGCGCGAGTTGCTGGCCTGGGAACGCGACTTCACCGGCAGCGGCGAGCAGCCCGCCGGCGCAG
>JANPMR010000444.1:0-2117 GCA_031427055.1 Rubrivivax sp. | reverse complement strand
ATCAACTGCGCCGTGCCGACGATGCGGCCAGCACCGTCCTCGGCCACCAGCAACACACGCTCGCCGCGCGCCACGCCGTGCCAGAAGGCCAGCGCCCGATCACGCGGCAGCGGCCACATGAAGCTGACCGACGCGCCGCCCTGCACGCAGTCGAGCAGCACGACGGCCAGCGCGTCAACGGCAGCCAGGGCCAGCGAAGAACTGAGCTGGCGAACGACCCAACTAGCGGGCACGGCGTCGCTTCACGGAGGCAGGCGGCACCGCGGGCAGCGGTGGCGACCACTCGGCGCGCGCCCGTTCGGCGCCTTCTGGGTCGAGCAGGATCGCGACGTCGCCGGTGTTGTTCCAGACTGCCTGGCGGCGGCCCCAGTAGACGTTGCCCGCGTCGTCGTTGCCGCGGCCGCTCCACAGGCGCAGCGTGCCGCCAGCCGACAGCCGGCAGGCGGGCGCAAAGGTGTAGACGTGCGGGCGGCGCGCGGCGTCGCGCAGCGTCCAGCCGCCAAGATTCACGGCGTCGTCGCTGTGCACCACCACTTGCTCGCGCTGCACGTCCGTGCCCTGCGGGTCGGCGACGATTTCCAGCCGCAGCGGCGTGTCATACGCGCTGCGTTTCACCAAGCCGCCATCGCGCGTCAGCAGCAGGTGCAGAAAGCCGTCCAGGCGCAGCGTCAGCACCACCTGCGCCGCGGCCACGCCTTCGTGCACCAGCCGCAGCGAGCGCTGGGCCTGCACATGCGCCCGGTGGTCGGCAAAGCGCAGCCGGCGGCGGGCGTCGGCCGGGTCGCTCAGCAGGGGCGGCGCCAGCGTCTCGAGCGCTTCAAGCAGCAGCGGCGCCACCAGCCCCGCCAGCACCTGCGCCTGACCGTGCTGCGCGCAGATGCAGCTGATGTCGATGTCGAGGGTGGCGGGCCGCTGTTCGGCAAAGCCACTGACCGCGCCGGCCGCCACGCGCTGACGCGCCACCCAGGCGCCGTCGTCGGTGAAGCCGCCGGCATCGATGAAGGGGCCGGCATGCACGAAGATCTGTGCCCGCACCCCGGTGGCCGGGCCGCAAAAGGCCGGGCCGCTGCGCAGTTCGACATCGCCGCCCAGTCGCGCGCGCAGGGCCCGCAGCAGCACGTCTTCGAAGACGCCGAGGTTCATCGCAATGGCTGGCAAACAAGCGGCCGCCGCGGCACCGGCTCTGCCGGGCCGCTGGCGTGCCTTGCAGGCCGCGCCGCGCCTTGCGGCCCGGCTCCTCGCCAGGCACGAAAGATCCGCTGGATCTTTCGTGTCCGGGCTCGGTCCCCTTGAGGGGGAGCGTCGAAGACGCTTCGGGGGTGGGTCATTCAGCCGCGCTCGATGCGTTCGACCGCGATCTCGATCTCTTCGACCAGCGTGCCGGGCTGCTCGGCGTCGAGCTCCAGGCTCTTCCAGCGGCAGGGCCAGCCTTCGAAAAAGTTGTAGCGGAAGAGCTCCTGGCTCGCGTCGTCGCAGACGATCACCGAGCCGGCCCTGCGCTCGACCTGGCCGTTCATCGCCGTCTGGAACCAATCCCACAAATCGTGGGTCCGGGTGGTGCCGCGGCGCAGCACGATGTTGGAGAAGCGCGTGCGGCCCGGCCGCTTGCGCGCCGTACCGTTGTCGCCATCGGCAAACTCGACGACGTCGATGCGGGCCTCGAGGCCGTCGCAGGCCGCAAAGGCGCCCTGCGTCACGCCCTCGATCTCGATCTTGAAGCGGCCGTTGAAACGGTGGTCGAAGCTGCGGCTGTTGGGCATCGAAGTCTCCTTGAAGGGAATCGGCTCGCGGGCACTGTAGCCCCAATCACGCGCCCAAGCGTCTTGCATTCAAGGGATTGCTTGCCCTGGCTCAAGACGCCCGGCACGGGCAGGCTCGCGGCGTCCTGGCAGGCCCAGGCGATGGAGCAGCGATGAAGGGCAGCCCAGACCCAGCCCGACATGCGAGCACGATGGCCCGTGACGGCGTGACGGCCGGTCCGCCCACGCCACTGGCCAGGGTCGCCAATGGGGCCGCGCGCCGTGCTGGTGCCCGGCGGCCTGGTGGCGCAGCGCTTGCTGGACGGCCAGAGCGATCTGGCCACTCACCAGATCAGCGAGATCCTGGCTGTGCCCGGC
>JANPMR010000443.1:0-2761 GCA_031427055.1 Rubrivivax sp. | reverse complement strand
CCGGCTACAGCGCCACGCCGCTGGCGCCCTGGGGCGAGCCGGTGGGCATCGAAGGCCACATGCCGGCCTGGAAGTGGGACGTCTCGGCCAGCGCCGCCGAGCAGGCGCTGCAGATGGGCATGCACCACGACGGCCTGGAGTACTACGCGCTGGACGGCAGCCGCCGCGGCCTGCTGGCCATCAACCACGAGTACACCGACGACATGCTGCTGCACCCCGGCGGCATGACACCCTGGACGGCGGCCAAGGTGGCCAAGTCGCAGGCCGCACACGGCATTGCGGTGATCGAGATCGCGCTCGGCGCCGAGGGCTGGCAGATGGTGCGCCCTTCGAAGTACGCGCGGCGCATCACCGCCCACACGCCCTTTGCCATTGGCGGGCCGGCCGCCGGCCACGCCATGATGAAGACCGCCGCCGACCCCACCGGGCGCACCGTGCTGGGCACCATCGGCAACTGCGCCGCCGGCCGCACGCCCTGGGGCACCTACCTGTCGGGCGAGGAAGGCTGGAACGGCTACTTCGTGACCAGCGACCAGCCCACCGCGCACGAGCGCCGCTGGGGCATCCGCAAGACCGAGTGGTACCGCTGGTACGAGCACGACCCGCGCTTCGACACCGTGCGCCACCCCAATGAGCCCAACCGCTTCGGCTGGATCGTCGAGGTCGACCCGATGGACCCGCAGAGCACCCCGGTCAAGCGCACGGCGATGGGCCGCGCCATGCACGAAGGTGCCTGGGTCGCCGTCACCCGGAGCGCTCGGGCCGTGGTGTATTCGGGTGAGGACGCGGCCTTCGAGTACATCTACAAGTTCGTCAGCCGCGACGCCATCGCCCCGGCCGGCAAGGGCAAGACCGCCGCGCAGGCCAACGCCACGCTGCTGGACCACGGCACACTCTACGTGGCGCGCTTTGACGCCGATGGCAGCGGCCGCTGGCTGCCGCTGGTCCACGGCCAAGGCCCGCTGAACGCCGCCAACGGCTTTGCCGCGCAGGGCGATGTCGTCATCAAGGCGCGACAGGCCAGCGACCTGCTCGGCGGCACGAAGATGGACCGCCCCGAGTGGCTGGCCATCGACCAGAAGGGCGGCTGGGTCTACTGCACGCTGACGAACAACACCGATCGCGGCAAGCCGGGCCGCCCCGGCCCCGACGGCGCCAACCCGCGCGCCGACAACACCATGGGCCAGATCATCCGCTGGAAGGACGAAGGCGACTTCGACGGCGAGCGCTTCGCCTGGAACCACCTGCTGCTGGCCGGCGACCCCGCCAACGCGCGCGCGCAGGCCAAGGGGAACATCGTCGGCGACCCGTTCTCCAGCCCCGACACCATCGCGTTCGACGCCCGGGGCGTGCTCTGGATCGGCACCGATGTGAGCACAGACTCGCTCAACAAGGGCGAGATGGCAAGGCTCGGCAACAACCAGTTGCTGGCCTGCGACCCGGCCAGCGGCGAGGTGCGGCGCTTCCTGACCGGCCCGGTGAACTGCGAAATCACCGGCGTCACCTGGACGCCCGACGGCCGCACGATGTTCATCAACATCCAGCATCCCGGCGAGGGCGCGAACGGCCGCAACGATCCCGCCAACCCGCGGCGCTGGTCCAACTGGCCCGACGCCAGCCCGATCGGCCGGCCGCGTTCGGCGACGCTGGCGATTCGCAGGGACGATGGGGGGGTGATCGGGGGTTGAACGTGGCGCCAACAGTGTCGGCGCTCTTTACAGCGCGAAGGCCTGAACGCGCGTAACTTGTTGATTTACAAGAAGTGGCCCGGAAATTGCTGATGTATGGGCATAGCCATGTTGGCCAGTCCAAGGGAATCCGGAATGAATACAAGCACTCTCCTCGCGCGTGGTTTGGTTGCAGCGGCAAGTTTCATGACGATGGGTGGGGCCTCGGCAGCATTGGTGACATGGGCAGACTGGACCAGCATCAGCGCGACGACCGCCGTCGGCTCCATCGGCGGTGTGGCCGTGACCGCGACCGGCAGCATCGCACTTGGCGGCCGTTCACAAACCGGTTGTGGCACCAACTACTGGACGCAGCCCGACGGCTCCAATCCGGCTTATACCGACGGCGTCGTAGGCAATGGGCCGACGGCCTGCGAACAGGTTGGCCTGATCGGCCCGACCACCATCACGCTGACTTTCGCTTCAGCGATCGACGACTTGGTGATGGCCCTGGTTAGCGTTGGGCGCACCAATCAGCCTGTGACCTACTCCTTTAGTCAAGCCTTCACGCTCGACAGCGAAGGGGTCGGCTACTGGGGCGGCGGTCTGGCCGGCGCATACGTCTCGGGCGGCTCCACTTCGTTCACTGGGCGCGAGTTCCACGGCGTCCTGCGCTTCGCGGCGCCGGTAACGAGCCTGACCTTCAGTACCGGCTCCGAAGACTGGCACGCGTTTACCTTCGGCAGCGTTCCCGAACCCGGCTCGCTGGCCCTCGTCGGCGCCGCGCTGCTGGGCGCAGGCGCGCTGTCGCGTCGCCGCAAGGCCGCCTGACGCGCGGTCTTCCGCCGCAATGACAAGGGGCCGACTCGTCGGCCCCTTTCGCATTCCGCCGCGGCGTTGTTCTACTTCGCCGTCGGCATCACAAACTCCGCGCCCTTGCCGATGCTGCCCGGCCAGCGCTGCATGACGCTCTTTTGCTTGGTGTAGAAGCGCACGCCTTCTTCGCCGTAGGCGTGCATGTCGCCGAACAGGCTCTTCTTCCAGCCGCCAAAGCCGTGCCAGGCCATCGGCACCGGGATCGGCACGTTGATGCC
>JANPMR010000442.1:0-4921 GCA_031427055.1 Rubrivivax sp. | reverse complement strand
CCGCTGTGGTGCGCGCGCCGAGGTCGAGCCGCGTAACTCGCTCCGCGCCCTGCGGCCGCTGCGCTCGAACAGACGCGGCAAGTTGGATGACGAAGCGCGCTGCGCGCGCCGACCTCGGCGCTGTGCTCCTCGCCGCCGCAGAAATCGCCCCTGCCAGACGCCACCTGCCGCTCAACCCCCCGGGGGGCGTGCACACTGCAGACGCGTCACCACTGGTTCGGTAAAGGTGGGCCCGGGTGGGCTGGGGCGCGCCTATGAGGCGCTGAGGAGCACAGGGCTCGTGGCCGCGCGCGCAGCGCGCATCGTGGGCTGACTTGCCGCGTCTGTTCGAGCGCAGCGGCCGCAGGGCGCGGAGCGAGTTACGCGGCTCGACCTCGGCGCGCGCACCACAGCGGAGTCGGCGCGCAGCGACGACCGCTGCAGCATGAGCCCCTGCCAGACGCCAGCTGTCGCGACGTGCGACTGCAAGCGAGCAAGAGCACAACCGAACGTCAGCAACGGGCCAGTTGGCGCCAGCGCGCCGCTGCCCACAGCGCGGGACCTTGCACCAAGCTCCGGGCAGTGAGCCGACGACTGAGCAAGCCCGTCGCGGCGGCAACACCCAAGCCAGCCCCTACCATCGCGGCTTCACCACCCGGAGCCACGCGATGCCCGTGTCACAAAGCTTGCCCTGCGGCGCCTGGCCATCGCCGCTGAGTCCCGAGCGTGTGGCCGCGGGCGCGGTGTCGCTGGCCTACGCCGGTGCCGCGGATGGAACGCTCTACTGGGTCGAAGGCCGGCCGGCGGAGAAGGGCCGCAGCGTGTTGATGAGCTGCCACCCGGGCGGCCCCGTAGCTGAAGTCTTGGGCCCGCAGGCCGATGTGCGCAGCCGCGTGCACGAGTACGGCGGCATGCCGTGGGCGGCGGCCGCCGGGCGCGTCGTCTTTTCGCAGCAAGGCGATCAGCAGCTGCGCCTGCGCGCCGACGACGGCACGCTCACGGTGCTGACGCCGCCGCTGTGCCGCTACGCCGACGCCCAGGCCGCGCCCGGCGGCCGCGCGCTGGTGTGTGTGCGCGAAGACCACCGCGCGGGCGGCGAGCCGGCCAATGCCGTGGTGCGCATCGACCTGGATCGGCCGGGCGACGCCGGTCAGGTGCTGCACGGCGGCAGCGATTTCGTCGCCGCGCCGCAGCTCAGCGCCGATGGCAAACGGCTGGCGCTGGTGGCCTGGGATCACCCGCACATGCCCTGGGACGAATCGCGCTTGGTCGTTGGCGAGCTCGTCGATGGCGAACTGCGGCACGAGCAGGTGGTGGCCGGCGGGCCGGGTGAGTCGGTGTTGCAGCCGCAGTGGGCGGCCGACGGCAGCCTGTACTTCTTGTCTGACCGCAGCGGCTGGTGGAACCTGTACCGCTGGCGCGCCGGCGCCACGCAGGCCATTACCGCCGAGCAGGCCGAGATCGGCGGCCCGCTGTGGAACCTGGGCCAGCGCGCCTATGCGCTGGTCGACGAGCGCCGCGCGCTGCTGCGCATCAGCCGTGGCACGGTGGACTCGCTGGCCTTGCTTGACCTGGCCAGCGGCACGCTCACGACGCTGGCCTTGCCTTTCGTGGCCTTTGCCAGCATCGGCGTGCTGGACGCGCACACGGCCTGCGCCATTGCTGCCGCGGCCGATGACGTGCCCGCGCTCATCACGGTGGACCTGCGCAGTGGCGCGCACCGCGTCGTGCGCCGTTCGGGTGATGCACCGCTGGCCGCCGCCGCGGTGTCGCCCGCGCAGGCCATCGAGTTCGCCACCGCGCCCGGGCCTGACGGCCAGCCGCGCACGGCGCATGCCTGGTTCTACCCGCCCTGCCTGCCGGGCCATGAGCCCATGCCGGGCGAACGGCCGCCCTTGCTGGTGACGCTGCACGGCGGCCCCACGTCGCAGGTCGGGCCGGCGTTCAAGGCCTCGGTGCAGTTCTGGACCAGCCGCGGCTTTGCCGTCGTCGATGTCAACTACGGCGGCTCCAGCGGCTACGGCCGTGCCTACCGCGAGCGTTTGCGGGGCCAGTGGGGCGTCGTCGACCTGCAGGATGCGGTGGCCGCGGTCGACCATCTGGTGGCGGCCGGCCGCGTGGACGGCGCGCGCGTGGCCATCCGCGGCGGCAGCGCGGGCGGCTTCACGGTGCTGTCGGCGCTGGCCTTCACGCAGCGCTTTGCCGCCGGCATCAACTACTTTGGCGTCGCCGACCTCGAAACCCTGGCCGCCGACACGCACAAGTTTGAGTCGCGCTACCTTGATGGCCTGGTGGCGCCGCTGCCGGCTGGCCGCGACATCTACCGGGCGCGCAGCCCCGTGCACCACATGTCCCAGTGCCGCGCCGCGCTGCTGACCCTGCAGGGCAGCGACGACAAGGCCGTGCCGCCGCAGCAAAGCCGCGACATCGTGGCCGCCGCGCGCGCCGCCGGGTGCGCGGTGGCCTATCTCGAGTTCGAAGGCGAGGGCCATGGGTTCCGCCAGGGGCCGAACATCGTGCGCGGCCTGCAGAGCGAACTGGTCTTCCTGGCGCGCGTGTTCGGCTACACGCCGGCCGAGCCTGATCTGCCGGCACTCGACATCGACAACGCGCTCGCCCTCGACCGTGCCTGAGCTTCGGGCGCCGTGGCCAGCACGCAGCCCCGCATGAGTTGCATCGCTCAGCGCCGCACCGCATCGGGGGCCGCCGCGCTGGCGCGTGTGGGCTTGATCGGCCTTGTCGCGCTGGCCGGCCTGGCCGGTTGCGCCAGCTTCGACCCCCACGGCCTGCTCAGCCGCGGCGGCGGTACCGACCCCGGCGTGCTCGACGCCGGCGCGCGCGTGGCGATCTTCGATCAGGTCTGGCGCACGGTGGGCGAGAGCTACTACGACCCGGCGCTGCACGGCGTCGACTGGCCCGCCACCGCCGCCCTGCATCGGAGCGCGGCCCTGGCCGCCGACGGCGATGAGGCCTACTGGGCCGCGCTGGACCGCATGCTGGGCACGCTGCACGACAGCCACACGCGCGTGGAGTCGCCGCGCGAAGTGCGCTGGCGCACGCGTGAGGCCGGCGGCGCCTTCGGCTTTGGCGTGCGCATGATCGACGGCGCGCTGTGGGTCGAGAGCGTCGAGCCCAGCAGCGCCGCGGCGGCCGCCGGCGTGAAGCGCGGCATGCGCTTGCAGTGGGTGGACGATCGCGACGCCGCCGCCGCCTGGCTGGCGTTGCGGCAGACGCAGCGCCGCAACTCCACGCCGCAGGCCCAGGACGTGCGCACCGACACGCAGTTTTTCTTGTCGCTGCCCGACGCGCCCGTGGCGATGAGCTTTGCGCGCGCCGACGGCAGCGCGCTCAGCGCGGTGCTGGGCCGCCCGGCCCGCGTGACGCCGCCGGCCGTGCAGTCGCGCCGGCTGCCGTCGGGGCATGGCCTGGTGCGCCTGTCGGCCTTCGTGCCCGTGCTGCTGCCGGCCCTGATGTCGGCACTGGCCGAGCACCGCAGCGCGCCCGGCATCGTGATCGACCTGCGCGGCAACCGGGGTGGCTCTTTCGAGATGGTCGGGCAACTGGCCGACGCGCTGGTGGCGCAGCCCGCGGCCTACGCGCGCACGCTGACGCGCAGCGGCCAGCCGGTGACGATGCTGTTCGGCATGGTCCAGGTCATCGGCACCGATCTGCAGCTGCGCGGCAGCGGCATCGACGCCTACCCGGGGCGCGTGGTGGTGCTGGTCGACCGCGCCTCGGCCAGCGCCGCCGAGCTGCTGGCCGCCACGCTGCAGATGCTGGGCCGGGCGCAGGTGGTGGGCGAGACCTCGTGCGGCTGCCTGCTGGGCTTCTTGGGCTATGTGCCGCTGCGTGGCGGCGCGCGGCTGGCCTACAGCGAGGTCGGTTTCGTGCTGGCCGACGGCAGCCGCGTCGAAGGCCGTGGCGTGCGGCCCGACCGTGGCGTGGCCGTCACACCGCAGACCCTGCTGGCCGACGGCGACGCCGCGCTGGACGCCGCGCTGGCGCTGCTGGCGGCCGGCCGCTGAGGCGGCACTGCGGCATCAACGCAAGGCCGCGCCGTCAACGCGATTTCGTCGTCTGCCTGACACGCTGCTGCAACGAAGCGCGGCGACAGTGACGGCATGCGGCGGCCGCCTCCTGCGGCCCGCAATTGCCGGAGGCAGCATGGACATGACGACTCCCCAGGCCTGGCGCAGCGAGGCCTTTGCCGAAGACCTGATCGGCGACGACGCCGACGCGCAGACCGGTGCCTGCGCCTGGACGCCGCGCGCCGGATGGCTGTTGAGCGTGCCCGTCGCAGTGTCCGTCCTGGGCGGCGCCGCAGCCTTCCTGCAGACGCTGGCCTGACGCGGCCCCACGGCGGCGCGCTAGCGCCAATCGCCGCCAGAATGCGGCGATGAGCACACCCCATCCCCGCGCCCTGGACGTCGACACCCTCTGGCAGATCGAGCGCCTGGGTGCGCCGGCGCTGTCACCCGACGGCCAGCGCGCCGCCATCACCGTGACGACGCCGTCGATGCTGGACAACCGCAGCAGCACCCGCCTGTGGCTGCTGCACACCGGCCAGGGCGCGCCGCGCCGCCTGACCTTTGGCGCCAAGGACGGCCAGCCGGCGTGGTCGCCGCGCGGCGACCGCATCGCCTTCGTCGCGCGCCGCGAGCAAGAGGGCAGCAAGGACGAATCGGCGCAGCTTTACTTGATCGCGCCCGATGGCGGCGAGGCCACGCGTGCCAGCCACTTCGGCCCTGGTGTGGAGTCCTTCAAGTGGCTGCCCGACGGCCGGCGTATCGTCTTCGCCGCCTGGGTCTGGCCTGAGTTGAAGGGCGCCGCGGCGCAGAACAAGCGCCAGAAGGTCTGGGACGCGCGCAAGGAAACCGGCTACGCCACCAGCGAGGCCTTCTACCGCCACTGGGACGACCACATCCCGCAGGGCCGCGCGCTG
>JANPMR010000441.1:0-4429 GCA_031427055.1 Rubrivivax sp. | reverse complement strand
ACCGAGACGATCAGCAGCACCAGCACGCTGGCGTCGGCCAGCGACTCGTAGGCCAGGCGGTAGATCAGCAGGCCGAAGGGCGTGACCAGCGCCATCGTCAGCGCGGCCTGGGCCAGCAGCGGCCAGCCGCGCGGCGCGGCCCAGATGGCGAGCAGCGAGACCGCCACCGGGAACGCAGCCGTGCGCAGCACGCGCCGCGCCGTGCGTGCAAGGCCCTCTCGCTGGCGCCAGCCCAGCCACAGGTCACCCGCCACCGCGACGGCGGTGAGCACGAGAAGAAACCACACCGTGCCTGGCACCTTGCCGGCCTGCAGCATCGCCAGCGTGAGCGCGCCGAAGGCGACGAACTCGCCCTGCGGGATGAAGATCACCCGGGTGACGGCGAACACCAGCACCGTGGCCAGCGCCAACAGCGCGTAGATCGCGCCATTGGTCAGGCCATCGAGTGCCAGGATGCTCGCTATCGTCGCGTCCATCTCGTCCTACTTCTGTCTTCGGCCGGCCCTGCGGGCCTTAACTTGGCTGCGCCAAGTTAGCCTGCGACGAAGATGATTCGCCTTGGCGAATCATCTTTCAACGACGAACTTGCCGTCGACCACTCTCAGCAGCACGCCGGTCTCGTTGGTGTAGCCCCAATGGTCGGTGGCGCTCCAGTTCATCACGCCGTGCGCGAAGACCGTGCGGCCCATGCCTTCGACGGCGTCGCGCAGCGCGGCGCGGAACTCGGGCGTGCCGGGCTTGGCCTTGCTCAGCGCCACCGGCAGGATCTTCTCGAGCATGATCCTGGCGTCGTAGGCGTGGCCGGCAAACTGGTTGCGCGAGCCCGCGCCGTAGGCCTTCTCGTAGTTCGTCACGAAGTCGATTGCGACTTTCTTCGACGGGTGGCTGTCGGGCAGTTGCTCGGCCACCACGGCGGGGCCAGAGACGACGATCGCGCCTTCGACGCTCTTGCCGCCAATGCGCATCAGGTCGGGCGTGGCGGCGGCGTGCGTCTGGTAGACACGGCCCTTGAAGCCGCGCTCGATGATCGCCATGTGCGGCATCGCGGCGCCCGAGCCCGAGGCCACGACCAGCATCGCGTCGGGGTTGGCCGACACCAGTTTCAGCGCCTGCGGCGTGACGCTGGTGTCGCTGCGCGCAAAGCGCTCGGCGGCCACCACCTTGATGCCGGCCTTCTCGCCCTGGGCCGTGATCTCCTTCAGCCACAGCTCGCCGTAGGCGTCGGTGTAGCCCAGGAAGCCGATCGTCTTGACGCCCGACTTCTTCATGTGTTCGACGATGGGGTGCGCCATCACCGTAAAGCCCTGCGGCAGGCGGAACACCCAGCGCTCCTGGTCGGGCGGCACGCCCACGGGCGCGATCGAGATCTGCGTCGTCTTGGCCTCTGACGCGATCGGCGCGACCGCGCCCGACACCGTGGTGATCGAGCCGCCGAAGATCATGTCGACCTTGTCGTCGGTGACGAAGCGGCGCACGTTGCCGACACCCTTGCCGGGGTCGGACGCGTCATCCAGGATGATCAGGTTGACCTTCTCGCCGCCGATCTCTTTCGGCCAGAGCTTGAACTGGTTGCCCACCGGGATGCCCAGGCCCGAGGCCGGGCCGGTGAGCGAGAGCGTGACGCCGATGTTGACGTCGGCCAGCGCGGCGGTGCTGGCCAGCACCGCGGCGGCTGCGGCCAGGGTGGTCTTGAGGAATCGCTTCATGGTGTGGTGTCTCCTGTCGTGGTGGGGGTGAACATGGAAGTCAGGAACAGAGCGCCTTGATGTCTTCGGGTACCGGTATGGCCCGGATGCGCTCGGGATCGACGGCGTCTCGCATGCAGAAGGCGCGCACCTCCGTGCCTTCGCAAAGCACGGTGTCGCCACGTTTGACCACGTGGCGGTGGCGGAAGGTCTTGGCCGACCATTCCTCGACCAGGGTGTGGACCTCGATCGTTTCGCCGTAAGTGGCCGTGCGCATGAACCGGGTGTGGATCTCGAGCAGCGGGGTGCCGATGATGCCCCGCGTCTTGATCAGCTCGCGCCACGGCGGCACGCCGCAGGCCATGAAGAAGGCCAGCGAGGCCTCGTCCATCCAGCGGCTGAAGTTGGGGAAGAAGACGATGCCGGCAGGGTCGCAGTCGCCGAAGTGGACGTCGACGCGGTAGACGTGGGTCTTGCTCATTCCAAGCCCAGATTGCAGCACTGGCACATGCTCAGCCCTCCTGGGTGGCCTTGCTGACTTTGCCAGCGCGTTTGTCGAGGAAGGCGCGGATGCGCTCCTTGGCGGCCTCGTCGCCCTGCGCGATGGAAGAGATCAGCGACTCCATGAACAGACCGTCGCTGTGTGACAGGTCTGCGATGCGTGGCAGCGCCTGCGTGATGGCGTAGTTGCTCAGCGGCGCGTTATCGGCGATGCGCGTGGCCAGTTCCAGCGCCTTTGTCATGCCAACACCATCGGCCACGCGGTAGTTGCTGATGGCAAAGGCCTGGCCCTCGTCGGCATCGAAGACGCGGCCGGTGAGCATCATGTCGGTCATGCGCGCCACGCCGATCAGGCGGCTGATGCGCACCGAGCCGCCGCCGCCCACGAAGATGCCCCGCGTGCCTTCAGGCAGGCCGTAGAAGGCGCTGGCTTCGGCCACCCGCAGGTGTGCGGCGGCGGCAATTTCGAGCCCGCCGCCCACCACGGCGCCGTGCAGCACGGCCACCACCGGCACCGGGCCGTACTGGATGGCGTCGAAGCAGGCATGCCAGGCGCGTGAGTGCTGCATGCCCTCAGCGACGCTGCGTTCGCTGACCTCGCTGAGATCCAGGCCGGCGCAGAAGTGCGGGCCCTCGCCGCTGAGGATGGCGACGCGGACGTCCTTGGGCATGAACATCCACACCGCGTGCAACTGCGCCAGCAGCTCGTCGCTGATCGAATTGCGCTTGGCCGGGCGGTTCAGCCGCACATGCAGCACGGGGCCAGCCTGCTCGATGTGCAGCAGGTCCATGGTGGCCAATCGGCTGCCTGCGGTCATGGGGTGAAAGGTGCTGCTCATGGGTCGTGCTTTCTGGACTCAGTGCCGGCCGTTCAGGGGCGGATGACGCGCGGGTCGGCCGGCGTGGCGTACAGCGCCTCGACCTCGGCCGCGCGGCGCTGCAGCACCAGGCGCTGGTTGACGTAGCCCTTGTCGGTGATCTCGCCGTGCGCGGCCTGCGGCGCGTCGGGCAGCAGCAGCGCGCGGGTGGGCGTTTCCGAGCCGCCGCCGCCTTCAAGCCGCAAATCGCGCAGCACATCGCGCACGTGCTCGGCGGCCCGGCCCGGCGCCATGGCACGGCCACTTTCGCCCAGAAACACCAGCATGCCCACGTCGGCGCGGCCTTCGCCGGTGAGCACCAGGTCTTGCGCCAGCCCGCCCAGTGCCGAGACCAGGCGCACGCGCAACATGCCCACGCTGACCCAGGTGCCGCTGGTGAGCTTGAAGTCTTCGGCCACGCGGCCGTTGAAGACCACGCCCTGCGACGGATCGGACTCATCAAGCAGCGTTCCCGCATCGCCGATGCGGTAGTAGCCGTCTTCGTCGAAAGCCGCTCGCGTGGCCTCTTCATTGCCGCGGTAGCCGGGGGTGATGTTCTCGCCCTTGATGCGCATCTCGAGCTTGCCGGCGTGGGGCACGAACTTCAGGCTCACGCCGGGCAAGGGCAGGCCGATGACGCCGGCGCGGTCGAGCTGCCAGTGCGCGTAGGTGACAGCCGGTGCGGTCTCGGTGCTGCCCCATGACGTGGTCAGCCACAGCGGGCCCATGCCTGTGCCGGGGCGCACGCGGGCGGCCAGGGCTTCGAGCCGCTGCCAGGTGGCGGCGGGCAGCCCGGCGCCGGCATACAGCAGCATGCGCAGGCGGCCCATCAACTGGCGTGCCAGCGTCTCGTCGGCCTCGAGCGCGGGCAGCATCATGTCAAAGCCGCGCGGCACGTTCAGGTACATGGTGGGCTGCACCTCGCGCAGGTGCGCCAGGGTCTTGTCGATGAGGCCCGGCATGGGCCGGCCGTCGTCGATGTACATCGTGCCGCCATGGCACAGCACGAGGTTGGTGTTGTGGTTGCCGCCGAAGGTGTGGCTCCAGGGCAGCCAGTCCAGCAGCACGGTCTTCTCCACCGTCAGGAAACGCAGCGCCTGCGCCACCATCTGCTGGTTGGCGCACATCATGCGGTGGGTGTTGATGACCACCTTGGGGTGGCCGGTGGAGCCACTGGTGAGCAGGTACTTGGCGTGCGTGTCCGGCGTGATCTTGCCAAAGGCCTGCATCACGGCCGGTGTCTCCGGCGTGGCCAGCAGGCGCGCAAAGGGCAGGGCACCCGCATGCTGGTCGGCGCCCTGGCTGAACACCGCCATCGCCTGGATGCCGGCACCGATCAGCGGCGGGCCGTAGACGCTGGCGTCAGAGGCGTAGACCAGCGCCGGA
>JANPMR010000440.1:0-2384 GCA_031427055.1 Rubrivivax sp. | reverse complement strand
GCCAACTCGTCGCGCAGCTGCGACAGGGCCGCCAGATCGGTGAGCCGGCCGTGGAAGAACAGTTGCGCCAGCACGCCCCAGTAATAGGTGTAGTCCCAGATGATCTTGGTGGGCAGCACCTCGGGGTCGCCGAAGAGGCCGTACTGGTCCTGGTAGAGCGCCATCGTGCTGTCGTAGAAGGACTTGAAGATCTGCTCGTAGATCTTGGTGTGTGCGCCCAGCGGCAGGCCGGCGTGGTCGCGTGCCACCAGCTCGGTGATGTAGGTGTTGCCGATGGCGATGAAGTCGCTGCCCGGCGAGTAGAAGGGGTCGAGAAAACGCCCGGCCTCGCCGGCCAGCGCCCAGCGCTGGGCCGAGAAGACCTGTTCGCAGTCGTACGAAAAACGGCGGAAGAAGGCAAAGTCCTGCAGCTTGTCGCGCTGGGTGTCGAGTTCGTCGAAGAGCAGCGGCTGGTACTTGGCCAGCCATTCCATCGCGCGCTCGAAGGTGTTCATGGTCTCGTGCGGGTGGTAGGCCGGATCGGCCACGATGCCCACCGAATGCGAGCCCGAGGCCAGCGGGATCAGCCATACCCAATACCCGGCGCCGACCAGGTGGTTGGTCGACAGCCAGCGCGTCGGCGTGACGCAGCGCGCGCGCCAGGCGGGGTCTTGCGACCAATCGTCGGGCGTGATGCGCGCGCTGATGCGAAACCACACCGCGTGCGCCGCGTGGGTGTTCTCGCGCGCCAGACCCAGCTTGCGTTTGAGCAGCGCGGCGCGGCCGCAGGCGTCGATCACCCAGCGTGCCTGCGCGCTTTGCGGCGGCTGTCCGTTCTGCTGCCAGGTGACGGTGTGCGGGCTGGTCTTGTCGTCGGCCAGCTGCACGTCGCGGATGAGCGCGGTGTCGACGAAGCGCACGCCGCGGCGCTGCACCTCCTGGCCCAGGAAGTTCTCGAAGATGCCGCGGTCGATCTGCCAGCTGGCCACTGGCAGCGGACGGCTGGCGCCGAGCTCGGTGACGTTCTCGATGTCGCGCCGGCCTTCGCTGAAGAAGAAGCGGAAGCCGAACTTCTTGAGCTGGCGCTCCATCAGGTGCTGCTTCAGGCCCAGCACCTCCTGAAAGTAATGGGCCCCGATCTCGACGCTGCTCTCGCCCACCTTGTGGCAGGCCTCGGGCACCGGGTGCGTGCGCCGTTCGAGCACCAGCACGTCGATGCCGGGCAGGCGCTGGCGCAACTGCAGCGCCAATGTCAGGCCGGCCAGGCCGCCGCCCATGATGATCACGTCGTGTGTGGGGTGGGTCATGTGTTGCGTACTGTGGCGCGCCGGGTTGAAGTGCGTCAGATCATGCATCAGCGGCCACAACCCCGCCCGAGGGCAGGGCACGCAGCGCCAGATGAAGCGACAGGCCAGCGCCCAGCGGCAGGGACAGCGCGGTGTCGGTGCCGGCGGCCAGCGCCTCGGCCAGGGGCAGGCCGTCGGCGATGGCGTTGTGGGCCAGCGCCTGTGCGGCGGCCGATCGCAGCGGTGGCGGGGCGGCAGCACCGGGGCCCACCGACCACTGCAAGGCCCAGGCCGAGCAAACGCCAGGCCGCGGCGCCAGCACGAGCCCCAGGGCCAGCAGCCCGCGGCTGCGGTTGACCGAGACCAGAGCGCCGCAGGCTTCGGTGTCGTAGGCCGCGAGCAGCACCGGCCGCGCATCGGCTTCGCACAGGCACAGCGCCTCCAGCAGGCCGGCGGCAAAACTGTGCTCGTAGGCGGCCAGCGCCGTGCTCGCGGCATGGCAGTGGCTGGCCATCGCCCAGTAGCCCGAAGCGGCGTTGTGCACCGAGTGGTGGAAGCGTGTGGGCGACAGCATCAGCGGCGTCTTTGCCAGCGTGCGGCACAAGGCGTCGGTGATTGGCAGGTCGCCGTGCGCCGAGGTGAACACGCTGGCCAGGTCGACGGCGGCGTGGCCCGATGCGGCCAGCGCCTGCTCGGCCACCTCCAGCGCCAGCAGCACCGAGTCGGGCGCTCGACGCCGCTCGTTCGCGGCCAGCCCGTGCGGCGAAGGCCGGCGGTGCGGCCGGCCCGTCGGCTGCCCGCCGCGCAGCGCGGCACGTGCCGCTGGCCAGCCCGCCAGCGTCGGCGCCCAGAAGGCCACGCCGTCGATGCAGGCGGTGTGCGTCCGCGTCATGCTGTGCCCGCCCCGAACAAGAGCACCGCGTTGTTGCCGCCGAAACCGAACGAATGGCTGGCAGCAACGCGCACGCGGCGCTGCACCGGCGCGCGACCAGCGCCGCCTCGATCTCGTCATTTTGCGCACTGGCCGTGCCGTGCAGGTTGAGGTAGTCGACATCGGCGGCGCTGGCGCCGGCACGCGCGAGCGCGCCGTCCAGCGCCTGCTCGGCCCCCACGCCCAGC
>JANPMR010000439.1:0-13778 GCA_031427055.1 Rubrivivax sp. | reverse complement strand
CACCGAGCGTTCGGTCATCAACGGCTGCACGCGCGCCACGCCGAGCTGCGTGGCCTGCTCGACCAGCGTGTCCATGCGTTCGTTGGCCGGCATGGCCAGCGCCAGCGTCACCTGCAGCGGCAGCTCCTTGTCCACCGCTTGCGGCGCACCGACGCGCACGCGCAATTCGCTGCGGCCCACCGCGAGCACCTGCGCCGGCCAGTCGCTGCCGCGGCCGTCAAACAGCCGCAAGGTGTCGCCCGGCTGCACGCGGCGCACCTGCGCGTGGCGCGTGGCGCCTGCAGGCAGCGAGAACTCGGCACCTTCGGCCAAGGCCGTGTCGACAAAGAGGCGCATGGTCAGGGTGCCGGGGGCGACAGCAAGGCCTGCACCGCCAGCGCCACGCCGGCCAGCGCGGCGTCGTGCCCGCCCGCTGCCGACAGCATCAAGCCCACCGGCAGCTCGCCCGCGGCGTGGGCCGGCAGCGTGAAGGCACAGCCGTCGAGAAAGTTGACGGCAAACGTGTTGCGCAGCAGCAGCCCATTGGCCTTGAAGAAGGCCTCGTCGCTGGCCACCAAGTCGGCAATCGGCGGTGCCACCATCGGCACCGTCGGGCAGATCAGCGCGTCGAAGCCGGCCAGTCGCGCTTCGGTGCGCACGATCCAGTCGCGGCGGCGCTGCTGCATCACGATGTAGTCGGCCGCACTCACGCCCTCGCCCAGCGCGATGCGCACCGCCACGCGCGGGTCGAAGCGCTCGCGCTGCGTGCGCAGGGCCTCGCGGTGCGTTGCGAAGGCCTCGACCGCCGAGAAACCGCCGGGCGCGTTGATCTGCGCGATCTCCAGCAATTCGGGCAGCGCCAGCTCGACGATCTGCACGCCAGCCCGCGACAGCCGCGACAGCGCGCGCGCAAAGGCCGCCGCCACGGTGGGGTCCAGCCCATCCAGCAGCAGCGACTGCGGCAGCGCCAGGCGCAGACCGGCCAAGCCACGCGCCGCGACGGCCAGCGGCGCGCCGCTGAGCACGCCGTCGACGAGCAGGCAGTCCTGCACCGAGCGCGTCATCGCGCACACCGTGTCGAGCGTGAACGAGAGCGGAAACGCGCCGGCCAGCGGCGTGCGCGACTGCGTGCTCTTGAAGCCCACCAGCCCGCACAGCGCGGCCGGCACGCGGATCGAGCCGCCGGTGTCAGAGCCCAGGCCGGCCACCGCCAGCCCCAGCGCCACCGACACCGCCGCGCCCGACGACGAGCCGCCTGGGATGCGCGCCACCGCAGCGTCTGCCGGGTTGCGCGGCGTGCCGTGGTGCGGGTTGATGCCCACGCCCGAGAACGCGAACTCGGTCATGTTGGTCAGGCCGATGACCGCGGCACCGGCCGCGCGCAACCGGCCCACGGCGGCGGCATCCTGCGTCGCGGCGGGCGCGCCCTCGCGCAGCACCGAGCCGGCCATCGTGGTGCGCCCGGCGATGTCGTAGAGGTCCTTCACCGTCACCGGCAGGCCGGCCAGCGGGCCCAGCGGCTCGCCGCGCGCCCGGCGGGCATCGGCCGCGTCGGCGGCGGCCAGCGCGTCATCGGCCAGCAGCGCGGTGAAGACATGGGCGGCTGCGGGCAGCGCCGCGTCGGCGAGCACGCGCTCGATGAGCGCGCGGTGGCTGCCGGGCGCGGTGAGGGTGGT
This sequence comes from Rubrivivax sp., assembly GCA_031427055.1. GTDB lineage: Bacteria > Pseudomonadota > Gammaproteobacteria > Burkholderiales > Burkholderiaceae_C > Rubrivivax. Next base: position 12,123 of record JANPMR010000439.1, on the reverse strand, counting down.
CTGGATCGAGGCCGTGAGATCGTTCATGACCGCATTCTCGGGCGCCTCGCGCCGCAGCTCAGAGGTGCTCGCGCAGCTCGCGGCGCAAGACCTTGCCGACCGCCGAGCGCGGCAGGTCGGCGCGGAACTCGACCACGCGCGGGCGCTTGTAGCCGCTGAGATGGGCCTCGCAGTAAGCGCGGATGTCGGCCTCGCCCGGGCTGGTGGCCCCCGGGTCGCTGCGCACCACGATCAGCTTGACGGCCTCGCCGGCGCGCGCGTCGGGCACACCCACCGCGGCGCACTCAAGCACGCCGGGCATGCGCGTGACCACGTCCTCGACCTCGTTCGGGTAGACGTTGAAACCGCTGACCAGGATCATGTCTTTCTTGCGGTCGACGATGCTGAAGTAGCCGGCCTCGTCCATGACGCCGATGTCGCCGCTGCGGAAGAAGCCGTCAAGCGTCATGACGCGTGCCGTCTCGTCCGGGCGCTGCCAGTAGCCGGCCATGAGCTGCGGGCCGCGGATGGCGATTTCGCCCATGGTGCCGGGTGGCACCTCGGCGCCGTCGTCGTCGAGCAGGCGGATCTCGGTGCCGGGCAGGGGCAGGCCGATGCTGCCGCTGAAGGCCTCGATGTCGACCGGGTTGCAGCACACCACGGGCGCGGTCTCGGACAGGCCGTAGCCCTCGCAGACCACGCAGCCGGTCATCTCTTGCCACAGCCGCGCGGTGGCCGGCTGCGTGGCCATGCCGCCCGCGCCGGTGATGACGAGGTGGCTCCAGTCGACGACATCGAAGTCGGGATGCCGCACCAGCGCGTGGAACAGGGTCTCGAGGCCCGGAAAACTGTGCACGCGTTCGGCGGCCAGGGTCTTGAGCAGGGCGCCCGTGTCACCCGGGTTGGGCACCAGCACGTTGCACATGCCCAGCCGCAGCCCGAGCAGCATGCAGCCGGTGAAGGCAAAGATGTGGTGCAGCGGCAGCGCGCAGACATTGACGCCCTGCTCGCCGGCCGGGATGCGCGCCAGCGCCGGGCCATACCAGGCCTCGCACTGCAGCACGTTGGCCGCCAGGTTGCGGTGCAGCAGCACCGCGCCCTTGCTGATGCCGGTGGTGCCGCCGGTGTACTGCAGCAGCGCGATGTCGTCGGGTGACACCGTCACCGGCGCCAGCACCGCGCGCTGACCCTGGGCGATGGCGCTGGCGTAGGCCACCGCACCCGGCAGCTCGTGGGCCGGCACCCACTTGTGGACGCGGCGCGCGATGTGGTTGACGAGGCGGCCCTTCAGCGGCCCGAGCAGGTCGCCCATCGAGGCCACGACCACGGCGCGCATCGGCACCTGCCGCAGCACCTGCTGCACGGTGGCGGTGAGCTGCTCGATGACGACGATGGCACGCGCGCCGCTGTCGCGCAGCTGGTGCGTCAGTTCACGCGCGTCGAACTGCGGGTTGACATTAACCACCACCATGCCGGTGCGCAGCACTGCCAGCGCGGTCGTCAGGTACTGCGGCACGTTGGGCATCATCAGCGCCACGCGGTCGCCCTGCACCAGGCCCTGCGCCTGCAGCCAGGCCGCCAGCGCGCGCGAGTGCTCGTCGATTTCGGCGAAGCCGATGGTGCGGCCCATGAAACGGCAAGCCGCCAGCGCGCGGTGGCGCCGCAGGCCGTCGTCGATCAGCGCCGCCAGCGTGGGCAGCGCGGCCAGTGACTCAGGGGCGACTTCGGCCGGCACGCCCTGCGGGTACTGCTTGAGCCAAATCTTCTCCATCGCCGCCTTGTCCATGCTGCCAATTCAATTCTGACGACGGGCTGACGCGGGGCAATCAGGGGATTCGATAGCGACCGCGGCACCGGCCCGGCAGGCAAGCCGTTGATCGGTATCGAGGGGCACGACATGCCGGACATCGCCATTTCGCTGGGCCTGGTCTACCTCATGCTGGCCGCCATGGTCAGCGGCGTGCAGGAGCTGCTGGCGTCCACGGCGGACCAAAGCCGTATGAGGCGATCTGCCAGCGCGCCGCGCCGGTGACCGTGATGCGCGACGGCGTGCCGGCCTGTGCCGACACCGGCCGCTTCGGCATCAACATCCACCGCGGCGGCAACTTCACCGCCTCCAGCGAAGGCTGCCAGACCGTGCCGCCCGCTGTGCCGGTGGCCGGCACGATGTCCGAGGCCAAGCGCTTTCTCGACAAGGTGATCCGCCCGGCGCTGGGGCTGCTTCAGATGGAACCCGCCACGCACGACGACCTCTGGCGCAACGACCTTGCCGCCGGCCAGTCTGCTGAAGGACAACGACGCCTGCGCCATGGCGCGCTGCCAGTACCTGCGCGTGCCGGCGCCCTTGCCCACGGCGCCAGATGTCGACAAGCTGGCCGCGTATTGGAAGACCCACTACAACACGCCCGGCGGCGGCGGCACGCCGGCGCACTTTGTGCAGGCCTGGCAGGCCTGGCAGGCCTGGCAGGCCGGCAAGGTGGCTTGATCTCAGCCTCTCAGGCTGCGGCGTCTACTGGTAGAACGACTCGTCCCACTCGGCGCCCTTGCCGTTGAGCTTCTCGGCCGACTCGTAGCCGTACCAGGCCATGAACTGCTGGCTGTAGCGGTAGAAGGTGGAGTAGTGGTCCGGCGTGTAGACGATCTCACCGGTCTCGGCAATGATCAGTCGATCGACGTTGATCTGGTAGCCGCGTGCGCCCCAGTAGCCGTTCAGGGCCTTCTGCGCCGCCAGCGACACGGCGACAAAGCTGCCGTCCACCTTCTGCTGGTACCAGGCCGTGTTGGCCCGCAGCGTGCGCATCCAGCCGTACTCCAGGTAATAGATGCGCTGGCCTTCGAAGGGGTGGCGGCGGTTGTAGGTCTTGAACAGGCCGCTCGGCAGGTGGCCGCCCAGGTTGCGGTAGTCGGTGTTGAAGTTGTCGTGGTCGGGATTGACCAGGCCCTGCGTGATCGCGTTCAGCGGGCCGGAGAGATCGATGCTGGTCTGCGCCGCTGTAAAGAAGTCTCCAGGGTACTCGCGCATGTTCGAGCGCGCGCTGAACCGCGCGCCGTGCACCAGCGGCGCCTTCACCGTGTGCGCCACCAAGCGGATGCCGCGCGGGATGAGCGTGTTTGCGGCGCCCGGCAGCACGATGCGTGGCTTGACCACGCGCTTGAGCGCGGCCTTGCCCTGCAACAGCATTTGGGGCGTGAGTCCGCCACCGCCGCCCCCACCCCCGCCACCCCCGGGTTTGAACACCGGTGGCAACCCGGGCGGAAGCGGAATCTTCGGGCCGCTGGGCAGGGGCAGCACCGGCGGCAGCACCGGTGGTGCCACGCGGTCACCCGACTTCGACAGCCGCTCGGTATTGGTTGACTTGCAGCTCCAGCAGGTCTGGAGCTCGACGCCGGGCTTGCGGTTGAAGATCGTGTCGCAGTCCAGGCAAAGAATCTTCGGCTTGGCAGGCATCGCAGTCCTCGGCAGTCTTCAGGAGGTGCGAGTCTATTGCGGCTCGCCAGCGTCGGGCAGCCCCCAGGACGTGGGAATCAGAGGCCGTGGCATGCAGCCACCGCGTGCGCTGTCGCAAGGACAAGAGCAACCGCTCGCGGGCACACTGCGGCCCTGATCCAGACCCCCAGCACCCGGCAGGTCGACGGGCGGCACCGTGCAGGTAGCCGTGCGCCGCAGCGGCCGGCGCTTTGACGCCGAGGCCCTGCTTGCGCTGGCCGCCGACGCGCAGACGGTCTGGGACACCCTCACCGACTGCGGCGCGCTGCCGCGCTTCATGCCGGGCATCCGCGCCTGCCGCGTCGTCGAGAGCGAGGTGGCGCGCCGCGTCGAGGCCGGCCTTGGCGGCTGATCTGGACACAAGCCTGATCGAGCCAGGCGGACCTGGCGGCAGGTCCGTCGACGATCAAGCGGCGCCGGGGCGCGTGCTGGTCTTTGGGGCCAGCGGCTATGTCGGCTCCAAGCTCGTGCCGCGCCTGCTGCGCGACGGCCACGCGGTGCGCGCCAGCGGACGCAAGCTCCAACTGCTGCAGGCGCGCGGCTGGGACCGCACCGAGCGGGTCGAGGCCGACGCGCTGCGGCCCGACACACTGCCGGCCGCGCTGCAGGGCGTGGACCGCGCCTTCTACCTGGTGCACTCGATGGCCGCCGGGCGCGACTTCGGGCGTCTGGACCTCGAAGCGGCCGAGAACTTTGCCGCCGCCGCCCAGCGCGCCGGCGTGCGCCGCATCGTCTACCTCGGCGGCCTGATCCCCCACGACGCCGATTCCGAACACCTGGTGTCGCGCCGCGAGACCGGCGTGCGCCTGCGCGCGGGCCGCGTGCCGGTGACCGAATCCGCGCCGGCATCATCATCGGCCCGGGCTCGGCGGCCTACGAGGTGATCCGCGATCGGGTCAACCACCTGCCGCTGATGCTCACGCCGCTCTGGGTGCAATCCAAGTCGTCGCCGATCGCGCTGGACGACCTGCTGGAGTACCTGGTGCGCGTGGCCTGGCTGCCGCAGGCCGCCGGCCGCGTGCTCGACGCCGACGGGCCCGAGTACCTGAGCTACGAGCAGCTGATGCGGCAGTACGGCGCGCAGGTGGGCCGGCGGCCGCGCATCTGGCGCGTGCCGGTGCTCACGCCGACGCTGTCGTCGTACTGGCTGGGCCTGGTCACCGCCGTGCCAGCCAAGGTGGCCGGCGCGCTCATTGGCGGCCTGAAGCACGACCTGCCGGCCGACGACGCCGAGCTGCGCGCGCTGGACCGAGGGCCTGCTGATGTTTCGCGGCTTCGAGCGCGACAACGCGTACTACGCCAAACGCGCCAGCGGCCACGCGGTCGGCAAGGCCTCAAACGCCGCGGTGTGGCAGACGGTGAGCACGATCGGCGGCGACCGCGGCTACTACTGGACCGTGCTGGCCCTGGAGCCCGGGCGCCGGCTGACGCTGCACTTCGGCATGCGCGCGCCGGGCTCGGGCGTGCTCGAGTTCGAGATCGACCCGCAGGCCGACGACCGCACGCGGCTGACCGTCACCGCCAACTGGCACCCGCAGGGCGTGTGGGGCCTGTTGTATTGGTACGCGATGGTGCCGGCGCACCTGTTCATCTTTCGCGCCATGTCGCGGGCGATGCTGCGCCACGCGGCGCGCGGGGCATAGTGTGGCGCGCTAGAAGTCCGGGTAGCTATCGGCTCCAGGGCAAGGTCGGCTTCACCGGGTGTTGAGCTCACGCTGACGGCCATTTGCGGGTGCTCAGGACCGTCCGGTTCGGAGCGTTCTAGTTTGCCGCTTGTGATCGAGGCGCGGCACCCGCAGACGCCGTTGACCCTTGAGGTGGGCACCAGCAAGAAGCCGCCACAGAGGGCTATGGCAGAGCGCCGCTCGGCTTGAGGCCGTGAAGTACCACGGTTCCGGCATGAGCAACGCGTCCAAGCGACCGGTCCGCTGCCCCACCGGGCGCCCGATGGTGACCCCCGTTCACTACGCGCTTCATCGCCCCGAGCAGACCACGCTGTACCGCCTGGTGCAGCAGTACGCCGCGACCTGTATCGCCGAGGCCGAAGCCGCCGTCGGCGCTGACCTGCCTCAATTCGTGAAGGACGAGTTCGACGCCTTCCTAGATAGCGGCGCCCTGGCCCGAGGCTTCCTGACATTGCGCTGCGGCGAGTGCGGCCACGACAAGCTGATTGCCTTCAGCTGCAAGCGTCGCGGCATCTGCCCCGTCGTGCGGGGCCAGGCGCATGGCGCAGGCGGCGGCGCATCTGGTAAACCAAGTCACCCTCCACGTGCGGGTGCGTCAGTGGGTGTTGTAGCTGCCAATCCCGCTGCGCCTGCTGCTGGCCGCCCAGCCCCAAGCTGGTGGCGCCCGTGCTGCAGGGCGTGCACCGCGTGATTACTCGCCACCTGCTCGGCCAGGCCAGTCTCAATGCTGACGAGGCCGACAGCGCTGCGGTCACGCTGGTCCAGCGCCTCGGGTCTGCCGCCAATCTCATCATCCACCTGCACTGCCTGGTGCTGGACGGCGTGTACCGACTTGGCAGCGACGGCGCCCCGGTCTTCGTCGATGAACCCGCGCCAACCAACGATGCGCTGCGGCCGGTGTTGCACAAGATCATCACCCGTACGACGCCACGGCGCCGCGGGTGTCGCACCTGGCGGGGCTCACGCTCATCGACGCCACCGCCCACCACCAGAACGACTGCTTCGAGGCCGGCGTGCTGTTCGCGCGCTGCGAAGGCATCGTGCCCGCGCCAGAGGCCGACCACGCCACCAAGGGCGCCATCGTCGAGGCGCTGCGCTGCAAGGCTGAGGGCAGTAGCGAGGTGATCCTGTTCAACCTCGGTGGCCAGGATCACTTCGACATGAACGCCTACATCAACGACCACGCCGGCAAGCTGGTCGACCCGCACTACGACGAGGCCGGGCTGCCCTCGGTGCCGGCCTGACGCGGCGGTGGTACGCCCGAAAGACAGCGCCACGCGCAGACAGCAAGGGCGGCAGCGCGACCGCCCTCATGCTGCTGCGACTGGCGAATCAGGGCCGTGCCGTGTCAGGCCGGCTGTAGTCGCACACGCCTTGCGGGAAAATCTGCTCGAGCTGCGCCGACTCGGTCGCATTCGGCACCCACGGTGCATAGGTGCCGTCGGCCACGGCCTGTGCGACCGGCTTGCGCGCGCAGGCGTAGATGCCGCCCTCGATCGGCGCCCCGGCCACGATGCGCGAGGTGCCGTAGAGCGGAAAGGCCTGCGTGCAGGCACCCGCCGGCTGCGCGTCGAGGATGCCGTCCCAGACACCGCCGCCGACCTGCATCCGCGCACCCGTCGCGTCGAAGCAGGCATCGACCGCCAGCGGCGGTTTGTTCGCCGCCACGCCGGCCCGCGGATTGGCGCGCATGTTCATCAGCCACTGGTCCATCACCGCCAGCGCTTCGAGAGTCTGGCTGGCACGCGGTGTGCCCGCCGGCGGATTGGTGTAGGTTTCTGTGAACCAGATCACCAGGTTGTCGCTGTGGCCCATACGCTGCGTCACGCGCTGGCGCACCGCGAAGCTCTGATGCGAGTTGTGCATGTCGAGCTCGCGCTCCATGTACTGGCGGTGGTCGATCGCCGGCACGTCGAGGCGGCCGCCAAAGACATGGCCGCTGGTATAGGCGGCGCGCATCGCCATCGGGTCACCCGCGGTGCGCGGCGCGGGCTGCGCGGCGCTGCCCAGGTTCATGTTGCGGCGGCTCCAGGGGTCGAAGGTGGCTGGACTGAACGAACCCAGGAACGGGAAGCCCTCCTGCACCATCTGGCTCGGGTGCTTCCAGCCGCCGACATGCCAGTTCAGGTGCAGGAATTCCTGCACCGTGATGTTGCCCTGCTTCAGCGAACTCAGGCCGTATTGCACGCCGACGTTGTCCCAGGTCGGGCGCGCCGCGGCACTGGCGTCGACGCCGTAGACATTGCGCAAGTCGTCGTAGTGCGTCCAGCGAATGGCGGCGATGGCACTTTGCGGCTCGTAGAACTGCTGGTTCGGCGCCCGGCCAAAGAGCGGGTTCATCGCCAGCGGCGTCAGGCCACGCCAGGCCGGGATGCACTCGGTGCTGCCTGGTGCCGTGCTGTAGCCCAGCGCCGTCTTGGCCGCCGCGAAGGGGTCGTTCACGCGCGCGAAACCCTGCTCGGCGTTCATGCCGACGAGCCAGGTGCGATTTTTCGTCGTGCGCCACTTCGGGTTGGTGCGGTCGGTGGCATCCATGTAGTGCTCGAGCAGTTCGCAGTCGCCGACGTGAATGGTCTGCGTCACCATGTCGGGGTAGCTCTGCACCGGCAGCAGGCCGTCGAGCACGCCGGGGTGGTTCTGCGCGATCAGATACTGCTGGATTGCGCCGCCCGATCCGCCCAGGCCCACGGTGTAGGTCGGCACGCCGTAGCGTTCGATGAAACGTTCCTTGGTCATCATCGCCGTCTCGCCGGCGAGGTTCATGTTGTAGTGGGTGCCGGTGTTATTGCCGCTGCTGTGCACGATGGCCATGCCCAGCGCCAGAACGTCGGGGTTGAGCGAGCCGCCGTGCACCGTGCCCTGGCTGTGGCCGATGGCCACGCCGCCCTGGAACCAGTACAGCAGCTTGCCGTTCCACAGCCGCGTGTCATCCTGCCTCGCGCTGTCGGCCGCGGGCGCGGGCGACAGCATCGCGATGCTGTACAGGAAACGGTTGATGCTGCCGATCTCGCGGCGCACGATGAAGTCCACCGTGCGGCCGTCGGCCAGCGTCACCGTGCCCATGTCGGCGGGGCGGCTGCCATCGGCCGGCAGCGCCACCAGACCGCCACCGCTGGCGCGGCGGTAGAGGTAGGTGACGAAGGTGTCGATGGAACAGTAGCGGCTGTAGCCGACGAGTTGCCCGGCGGCATTGGTGACGCGGTAGCCCGGCGGCGTGGCGATGTCGACCAGCGGTTGCCGCGCGACGCCGCCCTGGTTCGTGGTGCAGACAAAGGGGTGCTGCTGCGGCCCGCTGAACATCGGCCCGGTGATGGGGTGGTTGATCAGCTGCAGCGCATCGCGCAGGCCCGAACTGCGATGGCGCACCTCGAGCAGGTTGTCGCCGATGCGCATGCCGCTGACCACGCCTTCCAGGCCGTTGGCATTGCGGCGCAAGGCGACGGCTGCCGGCTGGCCGTTCAGCCAGAGCTCGAGCTTGTCATGCAGTCCCACCGGGGCGCGCACCTCTATGCGCGCGTCGCCCCCGGATACGTACTCCGGTGCGCTCGAAAGCACCCGCAGCTGCACTGTCATCGCCTGGGCCGCGGGCTCGTTCCTGGCGACCGCGGTGATCGGAAGCGCGGCCTGCAGGCAGGCCAGGGCCGCGGTGGCGGCCAGGGGAATCCATCGTCTCATCGTGTTGTCTCCTCGGTGCCCGCTCGGGCTCGCAGGTCAGAAGGCGCAGGCCCGACGAGTTTTTGGCCATCGGGACGCGCGATGACACTACAGGTGCTTGCGGCTTCGCACCATGGGGTATGCACGCAGGGGCCGGCGCGGCCCAGGCTCGCCGGGGCCGGGTTCTCGGTGGCTGCGGAAGCGACCACCGGATGCTCGTTGTTGCCGTCAGCAAAGTGGCGCTGTGCGGCCCTGCCTGACAGACCTTCCAGGAACTGCACCGCGGCGTCGGAGGATGAGTCGTTCAACCTAAAAACAGCAGTTGACCCTACCCGGCGAGAGCTGGCGGCGGGGTCGGAAGCGCCGCCCGTCGTCCGTCGAGCCCCAACTCCTCATCCTGCGCGTGATGTCGGTGCGTCCGACGCCCGGCTTCAGCGCTGCCTGGGCGATTCGGCCGCGGGTGAGTTAGAGCGCGTCGGGAATCAGGTTGCCTTCGAACCAGCGCTTCAGCGCTTCCCAGACCCTGGGGCCTGCCGCCCTGCGGGCGGCAACGCGCTTCGAATTGCAGCTTGTCCAGCCACGGCGCCGCCTTGGCACGAGTAGTGCTCGGACTTCGGTGGGCAGCGGCGCGAAGCCGCTTGAACGCACCCCGATGATGACCCGAAGGTTGTCACGCTGATGGCGTAGCTCAACGGTCCGAGCCTGTTAAGCAGCGAAGCCCGCTCGGCGTCTTTTCGGTCGCTCAGAGGTCGACCCGTCACGCCGGCTTGTCTTGGTGGCGATGCGCAACAGGCGGCCGGTACCGCTGGCATCAGGCTGAAGCGGTGTTCAGGTGCGCAGGGATGTCTGCTTCGCGGAAACGAGGACGACCGCCGCTCGAGTCGCTCGATGAAGGTCGAGCAGCGTGGCGAACCGCGCTAGCTGCCCAGCTTGTTCGGATCGCGCCAGGCGCGCTCGAAGGGCAGCCGCCAGGCGTGCGGCGCGATCAGCTGGTGGATCGACTTCGGGCCCCAGGATCCCGGCGGGTACAGGCGCACCGGCGGCGGCGATTCGAGCAACTGCGTCGAGACCTGCCACAAGCGCTCGATGCCCTCGGCCGAGTTGAAGAGCGTGTGGTCGCCGCGCATGGCGTCCAGGATCAGGCGCTCGTAGGCCTCGAGCACGTCGCCGATGAGCCCGGTGTCGTGCATCGCAAACTGCAGGCTCAGCTTGTCGAGCCGCATGCCCGGGCCGGGGCGCTTGCCGTAAAAGGAGAGCGACATCTTCGACGCATCGGCAAGGTCGAAGGTGAGGTGGTCCGGCCCCTGCGCGCCGACGCCCGAGCCGGGCGGAAACATGCTCTTGGGCGGCTCGCGAAAGGCGATGGAGATGATGCGCCGGCCCTCGGCCATCTCCTTGCCCGTGCGCAAGAAGAAGGGCACGCCGGCCCAGCGCCAGTTGTCGATGAAGCACTTCAGCGCAATGAAGGTCTCGGTCTCGCTCTCGGGGTCGACGCCGTCTTCCTGGCGGTAGCCGGTGTACTGGCCGCGCACCACGTCGGCGCTCTGGATCGGCAGCATGCTGCGGAAGACCTTGTTCTTCTCTTCGCTGATGGGCGCGGGCTCCAGCGCCGTGGGCGGCTCCATCGCCATGAAGGCCAGGATCTGGAACAGGTGCGTCACCACCATGTCGCGGTAGGCGCCGGTCTGCTCGTAGAAGCCGCTGCGCTTGCCCAGGAAGTGGTCGATGCGGAAGATCTGGTCCTCGGAGAACACCTCGTGCAGCCGGCTGTTGAGCGATACCGCGCTGGCCAGATCGGTGCCAAAGGGCTTCTCCATCACGATGCGGCTGCGCTCGACCAACTGCGCCTCGCCCAGCAGGCGCACCGCCGACAGCGCCGCGCTGGGCGGCACGCTCAGCTAGTGCAGGCGTTGGCTCTCGGCGCCCAGGCTTTGCTCGGCTGCGTCCACCGCCGCCTTGAGCGCTGCGGCGCCTGCCGCCAGCGGCACGTAGTCGAGGTTGCGCGCAAAGGCTTCCCAGTTGGCGGGGGTGAGCTTGCGGTTGTAGAACTCCTCGAGCGCACCGCGCGCTGCGGCGCGAAAGCCATCCGCGTCGATGTCGTCGAGCGAGACGCCGATGATCCGGCAACCGGGGATGAAGCCGGCCGTCGACAGGTGGTACAGCCCCGGCAACAGCTTGCGCCGGGCCAGGTCGCCAGTGGCGCCGAAGAGCACCACCACCTGCGGGAATCGCGGGCCGACGCCCGGGGGAATCTTGGCCAATTGGGTCTCCTGTGCACGTGCGCGGTGCACGCAAGCGTATGCCAGGTGGAGCTAGCAAACAACGGGCCACGGCGTGCTGCCGCCGATGCCGGTGTGCCACGCTGGCATCATCGCGACAAAGCGAACAGGAGCGAGTGACATGTGTGCCAGCAAGGTGGCCGAGGGCAAGCAGCGCGGCTGGATCATCCCCATCGGCGGTGCCGAAGAGAAGGAAAACTCGCCGCAGATCCTGCGCCGCTTTGTGCAGCTCGCCGGCGGCGACGGCGCCGACATCGTGGTCATCCCCACGGCCAGCCAGCTCAGCAGCACCGGCGCGCGCTACGAGCGCATCTTTGCCGACCTGGGCGCCGAGCGCGTCACATCCATCGACTTCGACACCCGGCGCGACGCCGAAGAGCCCGGCCGCATCGAGCGCCTGCAGCAGGCCACGGGCATCTTCTTCACCGGCGGCAACCAGCTGCGCCTGTCCACGCTGATCGGTGGCACCACGGTGGCCAAGACGGTGCGCGCGATGAACGCCGCCGGCGTGCCGGTGGCCGGCACCAGCGCCGGTGCGTCCTTCATCAGCGAGCACATGATCGCCTTTGGCGACGAGGGCAGCACGCCAGTGGCCGGCAGCGTGCGCCTGGCGCCGGGCATCGGCCTCACCAACCGCTTCATCATCGACCAGCACTTCCGCCAGCGCGACCGCCTGGGCCGCTTGCTCACCGCGCTGGCCTACAACCCGTTTGCGGTGGGCATCGGGCTGGACGAGGACACCGCGGCCTTCATCGCGCCCGACAACACGGTGCATGTGGAAGGCAGCGGCGGCATCACGGTGGTTGACGCCGCAGGGGTGCAGTTCTCGTCGATGGACAGCATCGAGGAAGGCCGGCCGGTCTGCCTGCTGGGGCTGAAGCTGCACATCCTGACCCAAGGCGCCACCTTCAATTTGCACACGCGGCACGCCGATGCGGGCACGCTGAATCAACTCAAGAGCTGAACTCCGGAAAGGGCTGCGTCATGCGCATCCTCGAACGCAACGTCTATGTCGGCCCGTCGCTGTACGCGCACTTCC
>JANPMR010000438.1:0-3986 GCA_031427055.1 Rubrivivax sp. | reverse complement strand
TGAGGTCAGCAAAGCCTTGGAATTATACGAAGAAACCCGAAGGCCTCACTGACCCTCGGTCGGAAAAGGCCGTCGGGCTGCGCAAACCGCGCGCCGCCGCCATCATGCCGAGATGCATTCATCGTCCCTCAGCGGGTCTTTGGCCGTGGCCCTGCTGGCCGGCGCCAGCGCCTGCCACGCCACCGCCGAGACCCCGCCGCCAGCCCATCACCGCGGCGACACCTTTCAGAACAACTACACCGAGTTCGCGCCCAAAGGGCTGCTCGAGCTGATGCGCTGGCGCTGGGACGCGCTGCGCAAAGGCTTGCCGCGGCCGCCACGCACCGCCACGCCGCAGCTGGCGCCCGACCTGCCCTTCATCGCCGCCAACGCGCGCGCCGGTGCTGCGATGCAGCCGGCCGTCACCTGGATCGGCCACGCCACGGTGCTGGCGCAACTGGGCGGCATCAACCTGCTCACCGACCCCATCTTTTCGCAGCGCGCCGCGCCAGTGCAGTGGGCCGGGCCGCAGCGCGCCCAGCCGCCGGGGCTGGCACTGGCGCAACTGCCGCGCATCGACGCCGTGGTGATCTCGCACAACCACTTCGATCATTGCGACGCCGACAGCCTGCGTGCACTGAATGCCCAGCCCGGCGGTCCGCCTTTGTTTCTGGTGCCGCTGCGCATGAAGGCCTGGATGGCCGGCATCGGCATCAGCAAGGTCGTCGAGCTCGACTGGTGGCAATCGCACCGCATCGGCGCGGTCGAGATCGTCTTCACGCCGGTGCAACACTGGTCGGCGCGCGGCCTGACCGACCGGCTCGAGGCGCTGTGGGGCGGCTGGGCCGTGTTCGCGCCCGACCAGCATCTGTTTTTTGCCGGCGACACCGGCTACAGCCCCGACTTCGCCGACATCCGCAAGCGCTTTGCCGAGCGCCAAGGTGACGCCGGCTTCGACATCGCGCTGCTGCCGGTGGGCGCCTACGCGCCACGCTGGTTCATGGCGCAACAGCACGTCAACCCCGACGAGGCCGTGCGCATCCACCAGGACCTGCGCGCCCGCCGCTCGCTCGGCATCCACTGGGGCACCTTCGAGCTCACCGACGAGCCGCTGGACCAGCCGCCACTGGACTTGGCGCAGTCGCGCCAGCGCACGGGCCTGGCCGACGACGCGTTCTTCGTGCTGGCCATCGGCGAGACCCGCAAGCTGCCGCGCCGCGGCGACGGACAATGAGCGTTTACGTGGAACCTCTGCTGCAGCGCGCTCTCCAAGCCCGACCTATGAACATTTCCCTGCCTCTGCTGGCCCTGCTGGCCGCCACCTTGTTGCCGGCCCAGGCCGCGCCGCCCGGCCCCGTGGTCACGACGCCGCAGGTGCGCGCCGAGCTGCTGGCCCACGCGCCCGAGGGCGTGGCGCCGGGCAAGCCGATGTGGCTGGGCCTGAAAATCGAGCACAAGCCGCACTGGCACACCTACTGGAAGAACCCGGGCGACTCTGGCCTGCCCACCACGCTGGCCTGGCAACTGCCCGCCGGCGTCAGCGCCGGGCCCATCGAGTGGCCGACGCCAATGCGGCTGCCCATCGGGCCGTTGATGAACTACGGCTACGAGGGCACGCTGCTGCTGCCGGTGGCCCTTGGCGTGCCCGCCGGCTGGCAGGGCGAGGCATTGGACGTGACGCTGCGCGCCGAGTGGCTGGTCTGCAAGGACGTCTGCATTCCCGAGTCGGGCGACTTTGCCCTGCGTCTGCCGGCACAGGCCGCCACCGCAGGCCACGCGGCGCTGTTCGACGCCACACAGGCGGCGATGCCCCAATCGCTGACGGCCACGCAGGTTTCGGCCGCGATCGAGGGTGGCGCGCTCGTGCTGCGCGCCAGCGGCCTGCCGGTGGCCTGGCAGGGCAAGACCTTGCGCTTCTTTCCCGAGACCCCCGGCCTCATCGACAACGCCGCGACGCCCAATGCCCGCTGGGACGGCGCCAGCTGGACCGCCCGCGTGGCGCTGGACCCGCATCGCAGCGACGCGCCGCAAGCCATCCCGGCCGTGCTCACTGTCGACGGCGCCGCCGGCGTGCAGGTGCAGCTCAAGGTCACCACGCCCTGGCCGGCCGCCGCGCCGCCCCCGGCCGCGCTTCCGCCGCTGGTGGCCACGCCCGCACCCTACGCCGCGCCGCCGGCCGACATCGGCCTGGCGCTGACGCTGCTGCTGGCACTGGTCGGCGGGGCGCTGCTCAACCTGATGCCTTGCGTGTTTCCAGTGCTCTCGCTCAAGGTGATGGGCTTTGCCGCACACGCCGCCGAGCCCGATGCGCGCCGCCGCCTGTTGGCCGGCGGTCTGGCCTACACCGCTGGCGTGATGGTGTCCTTCGTCGCGCTGGCTGGCGTGCTGCTGGCTTTGCGCGCGGGCGGTGAGCAACTCGGCTGGGGCTTCCAATTGCAGCAGCCCTTGGTGGTGGCGGCGCTGGCGGCGCTGTTCACGCTCATCGGCCTGAACCTGGCGGGCGTGTTCGAGCTCGGTTCGGTGCTGCCGAACTCGTGGGCCACCGCGCGCTCGCGACATCCCATGGTCGACTCGGCGCTCACCGGCGTGCTGGCCGTGGCAGTGGCGTCGCCCTGCACCGCGCCCTTCATGGGCGTCTCGCTCGGCGCCGCAATGACGCTGCCCACGCTGCAGGCGCTGAGCGTGTTTGCTGCGCTGGGCCTGGGCATGGCGCTGCCCTACCTGGCGGCCAGCACCTGGCCGGCGCTGGCGCGCTTGCTGCCGCGGCCGGGCGTGTGGATGGCGCACTTCAAGACCCTGATGGCCTTCCCGATGTTTGCCACGGTGGTCTGGCTGGTGTGGGTGCTGGGGCAGCAGACCGGCATCGACGGCGCCGCGGCGCTGCTGGCGCTGCTGCTGGCGCTGGCCTTCGTGGCCTGGGCGCTGGGTTCGCCTGCGCTCGGTGCACGGGCGCGTGGCGGCTTTGGTGCCGCGGCGCTGTTGTTGCTGGCAGTGGCGATGTTCTGGGCCGTGCCGGTGCTGCGCCACGAAGCCGCCGCGCAGGTGCCGGGAGCAGGTGACGAGTGGCAAGCCTGGTCCACCGAACGCGTGGCGCAAGCGCAAGCCGAAGGCCGGCCGGTGTTTGTCGACTTCACCGCGGCCTGGTGCGTGACCTGCCAGTTCAACAAACGCACGACGCTGGCCGACGCGCAGGTCAAGGCCGACTTCGCCGCCGCCCGCGTGCTGCTGCTGCGTGCCGACTGGACGCGACGCGACGCCGCCATCAGCGCTGAGCTGGCGCGCCTGGGCCGCAGCGGCGTGCCGGTCTACGTGCTGTATTCCCCGTCGTCGACGGGGCCAAAGGTTCTGAGCGAGATTCTCACCGTCGCCGAAGTGCGCAGTGCACTGGCGGCGTTGCCCAAGTCCTGACCGGAGACCTCACCCATGAAGCGCCTGCTTGCCCTCACCCTGATTTCACTTGCCGCCGCCGGCACCGCTGGCGCTGCCGCAACGGTAGGCCAACCGGCCCCCGCCTTCAGCGCGACGGACGCCAGCGGCAAGGCGGTGAAGCTGTCCGACTTCAAGGGCCGCCACGTCGTGCTCGAGTGGGTCAACCCGGATTGCCCCTTCGTCGTCAAGCACTACGACAGCGCCAACATGCAGGGCACGCAAAAAGACGCCACCGCCAAGGGCGTGGTCTGGCTGGCCGTGAACTCGACATCGCCCGATCACGGCGACTTCAAGACCCCGGCGGCGATGTCGCAGTGGATGCAATCGCAAAAGGCCGCTGCCTCGGCCACGCTGATGGACACCGACGGCAAGATCGGCCGCGCCTACGGTGCGCGCACCACGCCGCACATGTACATCGTCGACCCCCAGGGCAAGCTGGTCTACGCGGGCGGCATCGACAACAAGCCCAGTACCAGCCCGGCGGACATCCCCGGCGCCACCAACCACGTCAAGGTGGCGCTGGCCGAGGCACTGGCGGGCAAGGCCATCAGCCAGGCAACGACGCGGCCCTACGGCTG
>JANPMR010000437.1:0-2232 GCA_031427055.1 Rubrivivax sp. | reverse complement strand
AGCCGACCTTGATGCCCATCGCGTAGGCGGCAATCGCCATGCCTTCGATCACGATATGCGGGTTGTAGGCCAGGATGTCGCGGTCCTTGCAGGTGCCCGGCTCGCCTTCGTCGCTGTTGCACACCAGGTACTTGGGGCCCGGAAACGCGCGCGGCATGAAGCTCCACTTCAGACCGGTAGGAAAGCCCGCGCCGCCGCGGCCGCGCAAGGCGCTGAGCTTGACCTCGGCGATGACCTGGTCTTGCGTCATTCCGGCCTCGTTGCCGGCCACGCCGTCCTTGCCCAGGATCTTCTTCAGCGCTGAGTAACCGCCGCGCGCCACGTAGTCGGCGAGCCGCCAGTTGCTGCCATTCAGCCCGGCATAGATTTGCGCGCCAAGATGCCGATCATGGAAGCAGGTCTCGCCGCCCTTGGCCTGGAACCGCGACAAGTCAAGTGTCATGACTGCCCCTCGTCCACGGCGTACCGCGGCCGATCCCCCGAGGGGATACTGGCGTCAGCCCTTAGCAGCGCCAGCAGTTCATCCAGCCGCTCGGGGCTCATGAAGCTGAGCATCTGGCGGTCATTCAGCAGCATCACCGGCGCGTCGGCGCAGGCGCCCAGGCATTCGCTGGGCTGCACCGTGAACAGACCGTCAGCCGTGCTGCCGTAGGGCTCGACACCGAGCTTTTTGCAGACGTGCGCCAGCGCCTTGTCGCCATCGCGCAACTGGCACGGCAGGTTGGTGCAGACGTTGAGCTTGTACTTGCCCACCGGCTGCTGGTTGTACATGTTGTAGAAGGTCGTCACCTCGTGCACGGCGATGGGTGCCATGCCCAGGTAGGCGGCGACGGCGTCTTCGGCTGCCGGCGAGACATGGCCCTGCTCGTGCTGCACGATGGCCAGACAGGCCATCACCGCCGACACTTTCTGGTCCGCGGGGTACTTGGCCACTTCCTTGTCGAGGAGGGCCTGGGTGCTGCTGGAAAACGTCATCGATCAATCTCGCCGAACACGATGTCCATGGTGCCGATGATGGCCACGGCATCGGCAATCATGTGGCCGCGCGCCATTTCATCCAGCGCCGCCAGGTGCGGAAAGCCGGGCGGGCGGATCTTGAGCCGATAGGGCTTGTTGGCGCCGTCGCTGATGAGGTAGATGCCGAACTCGCCCTTGGGGTGTTCCACCGCCGCATAGGCCTCGCCCTCGGGCACGTGCATGCCTTCGGTAAAGAGTTTGAAGTGATGGATGAGCTCTTCCATGTTGGACTTCATGTCCACGCGCGAAGGCGGCGCCACCTTGTGGTTGCTGGTGATCACCGGGCCGGGGTTGGCGCGCAGCCAAGCCGAACACTGCTGCACGATGCGGTTGCTCTGGCGCATCTCTTCGATGCGCACCAGGTAGCGGTCGTAGGTGTCGCCGTTGACACCCACCGGCACATCGAAATCCATGCGCTGGTAAACATCGTAGGGCTGCATCTTGCGCAGGTCCCACGCGATGCCGCTGCCGCGCAGCATGGGGCCGGTGAAGCCCAGGTTGAGCGCCCGCTCCGGCGTGACCACGCCGATGCCCACCGTGCGCTGCTTCCAGATGCGGTTGTCGGTGAGCAGCGTTTCGTAGTCGTCGACGTTCTTCGGAAAGCGCGCGCAGAAGTCGTCGATGAAGTCGAGCAGGCTGCCCTGGCGGTTCTCGTTCAGCGCCTTGATCGCCTTGGCATTCTTGATGCGGCTGACCTGGTACTGCGGCATGGTGTCGGGCAGGTCGCGGTAGACACCCCCCGGCCGGAAGTAGGCGGCGTGCATGCGCGCGCCCGACACGGCCTCGTACATGTCAAAGATGTCTTCGCGCTCGCGGAAGCAGTAGATAAGGATGTTCATCGCGCCGCAATCGATGCCGTGCGCGCCCAGCCAGAGCAGGTGGTTCAGCAGGCGCGTGAGCTCGCCAAACATGACGCGGATGTACTGTGCGCGCTCGGGCACGTCCACACCCAGCAACTTCTCGATCGCCAGGCAGTAGGCATGCTCGTTGGCCATCATCGACACGTAGTCGAGGCGGTCCATGTAGGGCAGCGCCTGGATGTAGGTCTTGCTCTCGGCCAGCTTCTCGGTGGCGCGGTGCAGCAGGCCGATGTGCGGGTCGGCGCGCTGGATGACCTCGCCGTCAAGCTCGAGCACCAGGCGCAGCACGCCGTGCGCTGCCGGATGCTGGGGCCCGAAATTCAAGGTGTAGTTCTTGATCTCGGCCATGGTCAGG
>JANPMR010000436.1:0-5470 GCA_031427055.1 Rubrivivax sp. | reverse complement strand
GCACAACGGCGCCTTCACCGAGAAGCTGCTCAGGGTCTGGAACCAGGGCGCATTTGCCGGCGGCTATGCCAGCTTTCATGCCCGCATCCGCGCCGCCATGCCGGCCAGCCAGTCGCCCAACCTCTTCACGCTGGGGCTGGCGGCGCCCTTCCTGGCGCAACGGCCGTTCACGCTGTAGCGGGCGATGGCCGGAAAGGCCGTTTCAGGGCGGCCGCGCGCCTAGCGGGGTGGGTTGTTCAGCGCGTAGTGGGTGCTGCGTCCGCCCGCGTCTGACTTCTGCAAGACGCCACGGGCCAGCAGATCGGCGATGTCGCGCAGTGCCGTGTCGGGCGAACATTTGGCGATCGCTGCCCACTTGCTGCTCGTGAGCTTGCCTTCGAAACCATCGAGCAGCCGATTCAGCAGCTTGACCTGCCGCTCGTTCAGCGGTGTCGTGGCCCAACGCTGCCAGAAGCGCGACTTCGCCAACACGACGTCCAGCGTGTGCTGAGCCTGGCTGACCGCGCGGTGCAGGGTTGCCAGAAACCAGGCCAGCCATTCGGTGGCATCCATCGACTGCTTCTGCACGCGCTCCAGGATGTCGTAGTAAGCCTTGCGCTCGCGCTGGACCTGCGCCGACAGACTGTAGAAGCGCTGTGGGCTGCCATCGGCACGGGCAAGAAACAAGTCGCCCACGGCGCGGGCGATGCGGCCGTTGCCATCGTCAAACGGGTGCAGGGTGACGAGCCACAAATGCGCCAGCCCAGCCTTGATCAGTGCCGGCTCTCTCAGTGCGCTGTTGGCCCAGGCCACGAAGCGCTCGGTTTCAGCGTCCAGCCGTTCGGCGGGCGGCGCTTCGAAGTGCACGCGCTGGCGCCCGATCGGGCCCGAGACGACCTGCATCGGGCCGCTGGCATCGTCGCGCCAGCGGCCGACCCTGATCCGGCCCAGGCCCGAGTAGCCCGTGGGGAAGAGTGCGGCGTGCCACCCGAACAAGCGATCCCGGGTGACCGGGGCGTGGCAGTTGGCGGTGGCATCGAGCACCATCTCGACCACGCCTTCGACGTGCCGGTCTGCTGGCGTCAGCGCACCGATGTCGACGCCAAGGCGGCGGGCGATGGACGACCGGACAGACCCGACGTCGAGCTGTTCGCCCTCGATCTCGCTCGTCTTGACGACGTCCTCGGTCAGCGCCGCCAGGCTGGCCTGGTCGCGCAGGGCCAAGCCGACGTCGGCCAGTCGCCCCATCAGCAGACCCTGGCTGCGGCTGACATCGGCCAAGGGCTGGGCCAGTGCCGCGAGGTCGTAACGCCACGCCGGCCAGTCGCTGGCTTGCCAGATGTAGACGTAATCACCGCTGTTCATGCGGAGATTGTGGACCGCATTCTCCGCAAGATCCAGTTATTCGCCGCACATATTGCGGCGATAAGTCGACCCATTCGCCGCACCAAGGCCAGTGAACTAGCATCTCGCGATGATTCCTGAGCTCGGCCACATGGCGCTCATCCTGGCCTTGTTGATGGCCACCGTGCTGGGCACGCTGCCGCTCGTCGGCCTGCATCGCGGCGTGCCGGCCTGGGTGGCGCTGGCGCGCCCGGCGGCGCTGGTGCAGGGGCTGCTGGTTGCCATCGCCTGGGGCTGCCTGGTGGCCAGCTTTGTCGGCAACGACTTCTCGGTGCGCAATGTGGCCGAGAACGCCAACTCGAATCTGCCGCTGCACTACCGCGTCGCCGCCGCCTGGGGCTCGCACGAGGGCTCGATGCTGCTGTGGTTGTTGATGCAGGCCGGCTGGACGGCAGCGGTGGCTGTCGGCAGCCGCACGCTGCCGCCGGCACTGGCCACGCGCATCCTGGCCGTGATGGGCTGGATCTCGGCAGCCTTCCTGCTCTTCGTGCTCTTCACGTCCAACCCCTTCCTGCGCGTGCTGCCGGTGCCATTGCAAGGGCGTGATCTCAACCCGCTGCTGCAGGACCCCGGCATGGTGCTGCACCCGCCGCTGCTCTACATGGGCTACGTCGGTTTCTCGGTGGCTTTTGCGGCCGCGCTGGCGGCGCTGATGGGTGGCGAACGCGGCGGCGAACGCGGTGGCGAGCGCGGCGGCGAGCACGACGCGGCCTGGGCGCGCTGGTGCCGGCCCTGGACGCTGCTGGCCTGGTGCTGCCTGACCGCCGGCGTGGCGCTCGGCAGCTGGTGGGCCTACACCGAGCTGGGCTGGGGTGGCTGGTGGTTCTGGGATCCGGTGGAGAACGCTGCCTTCATGCCCTGGCTGGTCGGCACTGCGCTCGTGCACGCGCTGGCGGTGGCCGGGCAGCGCGCGCGCATGCTGGCTTGGGCGGCGCTGCTGGCCATCCTGTGCTTTTCGCTGTCCTTGCTGGGCACTTTCCTGGTCCGCTCGGGCGTGCTGAGCTCGGTGCACGCGTTTGCCATCGACCCCCGGCGCGGCGTTTTCATCCTGGCGCTGCTGGCGCTGGTGATTGGCGGCTCGCTCGCCCTGTTTGCGCTGCGCGCGCCGCGACTCGCCAGCGCGGCGCCGCTGCGCCTGCTGTCGCGCGAGGGCCTGCTGCTGCTCAACAACGTGCTGCTGCTGGTGGCGATGGGCTCGGTGCTGCTGGGCACCCTGTACCCGCTGCTGATGGACGTGCTGGGGCTGGGCCGCATTTCGGTCGGCGCGCCGTACTTCGATGCCGTCTTCGCGCCGCTGATGATCCCCTTGCTGCTGCTGCTGGGTATCGGCCCCTTCCTGCGCTGGCAGGCGTCGGCGCCGCCCGGCCTGTGGCGGCGCCTCGCGCCGGCCGCCGTGGCCAGTGCCGCGCTGGCGATGGTCCTGCCCTGGGCCTGGGGGGCGTGGCAGCCGATGGTCGCGCTGGGCCTGGGCCTGGCGCTGTGGCCGGCGCTGAGCGTGCTCACGCAAGTGGCCGATCGCGCCCGGGGCGGGCTGTCCGCGCTGCGGCGCCAGCCACTGGCCTGGTGGGGCATGAACCTCGCCCACCTGGGCGTGGCGGTCTTCGTCGCCGGCGTGACGCTGGTGCGCACCCAGCAGGTCGAGATCGAGCGCCGCATGGCGCCCGGCGACGCGATCGAGATCGGTGGCCGCACGCTGCGCTTCGTGGGCGTGGCGCGCGAACCCGGCCCCAACTACGAGGCCGAGCGCGGCCGCTTCGTGATCCTGCACGGCGGCCGCACCGAAGCCGAGTTGCGGCCCGAGAAGCGCCGCTACGCGTCCATGCCCGGCACGCCGATGACCGAAGCGGCCATCGCCAGCAGCCTGACGGGCGATCTCTACGTCGCGCTGGGCGACCCGCTGGCCGATGGCGCCTGGACCGTGCGGGCGTACCACAAGCCCTTCGTGACCTGGATCTGGGGCGGCTGCGCCTTGATGGCCTTGGGCGGCCTGTGTGCGGCCGTGCGCTATCGACGCGACCGCGTTTGATCTGCATCAACTGCGGGTCGCTTTGGGCGGCCCGGGCGCTGACAACTCGGCACCATCGCGGGGCGCATCGTTCCTGCCCCTGTGCGCACCGATTGCCCAACCCTTGCGGAGCCCTCGATGCCCACACCGTCACCCCGCCGCTGGATCCTGCGCGCCCTGGCTGCGCTGGCCGCTTTCACACTCGCGCTCGGCGCTGCACAGGCACAGGTCAAGCCACCGGCCAAGACGCCGGTGATGGCCAAGTCCTTCGACGCCACCGACTGCTACGACTGCCACCAGGAGGTCAAGGCCTTCCACGTCGGCAGCCAACACAAGAGCGTGGGTTGCGATGCCTGCCACACCGGCCTGGACACCCACGGCCCCAAGGGCAAGGGCCGGCCGGTGACCAAGGTCGACTCGGGCACCTGTGGCGGCTGCCACCAGAACCAGTACCGCACGCTCTACAACATGAACGTGGAGAAGACGGCGCAGAAGGAGAAGACCGTCGCCGCGTTCACGGCGCTGGACAAGCTGCTGATGCCGCACGGCTTCACGCGTGAACACAACGAGCCGCGTTCGCACGCCTTTGCGTTGTACGACCAGGTGGTGGTCGACCGCGCCTTCGGTGGCCGCTTCGTCAACAAGGACGGCAAGGCCGGCCTGGCCCGCATGGGCGGCGACTTCAAGATCTGGGACACGCTGGTTGACCTCTACCCCGGCGAGCCGCACAAGGCCTTCAAGCCCGGCACTGCGGCGGCGGCCAACCCGGTGTGCATGTCGTGCAAGTCGGCCGACCACATCCTGGACTGGGCCTACCTGGGCGACCCCGAACCCAAGGCCAAGTGGAGCCGCCTCTCCAAGGTCAACGAGTTCGTCAAGGACACCAACCACTCGCTGAACTGCATCTTCTGCCACGACCCGCACTCGGCCAAGCCGCGCATCATCCGCGACGGCCTGATCCAGGCGCTGACACGGCCCGAGAAGGACACGCTGTGGCACAAGGATCCGCGCGGCGCCAAGATCGACGTCAAAGAGCTCGGCGAGCGCGGCTTCACGCGCAAGATCGCCATCCTCGACCGCTACGACGTCAAGCTGCAATGCGGCCAGTGCCACGTCGAATACAACTGCAACCCCGGCACCGACCCCAGCACCGGCCAGCCCATCACCATGGCCGACGGCCGCACCAACCACTTCCCGTTCAAGGACGTCAACCAGATCCAGCAGCACTACAAGGATCTGAAGTTCGGCGACTTCAAGCACGGCGTCACCGGCGCCATGCTCTGGAAGGGCCAGCACGCCGACGCCGAGACCTACTACAACAGCACGCACGACAAGAAGGGCATCGAGTGCAGCGCCTGCCACATGCCCAAGATGAAGGACGCCAAGACCGGCAAGACCTACACCTCGCACTGGCAGACCTCGCCGCGGCACTACATCAAGGAGACCTGCCTCACTTGCCACAAGGACTGGACCGAGAAGCAGGCCGTCTACTCGATCGATTCGCTGAAGAACCGGTGGACCGGCAAGATGCGCAAGGCCGAGTTCTGGCTGACCCGCCTGGTCGACAAGTTCGAGCAGGCGCAGAACCTGGGCGTCGAGTCGACCGTGCTCGACGGCGCGCGCGAGAAGCACCAAGAGGCGCACATCCACTGGGAATGGTGGTCGGCCACCAACGGCGCGCACTTCCACAACCCGCAGCAGTTCGAGGACTCGATCAACAAGGGCATGGTGGCCTCGCAGGCCGGCATCAAGCTGCTAGACGACGCGATGGCCGTGCGGCGCGTCGCGGCAAAGACCACGGCAGCGGCGACCGCACCGCCCGTGCCGGTGCCGCGCTGAGCCACGGCGCGCGCCGGGCGCGAACATGACGGACTGGCTGGCGCCTGCGGCCCTGCTTGCGGCCCTGCTTGCGCTGGCGATGCTGGCGCTGTGCTGGCCGCTGCTGCGCTTGCCGGCGGCGGCGGTAGCCATAGCGCCGGGCGATGCCGCTGGCCGCGTCGTCGCGCGCCGCACGGCCGCGGTGCTGTGCTTGATCGTGCCGGCTGCCGCGCTGGCGCTGTTCGCCCATCTGGGCGACCCGGC
>JANPMR010000435.1:0-2595 GCA_031427055.1 Rubrivivax sp. | reverse complement strand
ATGCGGTCGGTGAGGTTCATCACGAAGTCCATGTCGTGCTCGACGAGCAGGATCGACAGGCCCTCGGCCTTGAGCTGGCGCAGCACGTCGCCCAGCGCCTGCTTTTCTTTGTGGCGCAGGCCGGCGGCGGGCTCGTCCAGCAGCAGCAGGGCCGGGTCGGTGGCCAGCGCGCGGGCGATCTCCACCAGCCGCTGCGGGCCCAGCGCCAGCTTGCCGGCGAGCTCGTCGCCATGCTGCGCCATGCCGATGCGCGCGAGCTGCTTCTCGGCCTCGGCGAAGAGGCGCCGCTCTTCGTCGCGGTCCAGGCGCAACATGGCGCGCAGCGTGCCCGAGCTTGAGCGCAGGTAGCCGCCCAGGGCCACGTTCTCGAGCACCGTCATGTCGGGCACCAGCTTCACATGCTGAAAAGTGCGCGACACGCCGCGCCGCGCAATCTGGCGCGACGGCAGGCCGTGCACCGGCTGGCCGCGCCAGCGCACCGCGCCGCTCGTCAGCGCCAGCACGCCGGTGATGAGGTTGAAGGTGGTGGACTTGCCCGCGCCGTTGGGGCCGATGAGGCCGACGATGTCGCCGGCGCGAATGCTGAAGCTGACGTCGTTGACCGCCACCAGGCCGCCGAAGGCCTTGCGCACCGCGTCCACTTCCAGCAGCAGCTCGCCCGGTGCGGGCTTGTCGCGCGCCGGCAGCGGCGGCGCGCCCGCCCAGTCGCGCACGCGCGGTGCCGCTGGCAGCCCGCGGCCGAACAGGGTCCACAGCCCATCGGGCGCAAACTTCAGGACCATCACCAGAACGATGCCGAAGACGATGATCTCGAAGTTGCCGCTGGTGCCGATCAGGCGCGGCAGCAGCACCTGCAACTGATCCTCGGTGAGGCGCACCACGGCCGATCCGAGAAAGGCGCCCCAGACATTGCCGATGCCGCCCAGCACGGCCATGAAGAGGTACTCGATGCCCTTGTTGATGCCGAAGGGCGAGGGGCTGACGCTGCGCTGGAAGTGCGCGAACAACCAGCCCGAGATCGATGCCAGCAGCGCCGCGATCATGAAGGCGACCAGCTTGTAGCGAAAGGTCGAGATGCCCATCGCCTCGGCCATCGTCGAGCCCTGCTTGAGCGCGCGGATGGCGCGCCCGGGGCGCGAGTCGAGCAGGTGCGTGACGGCCAGCGCCGCCGCCAGCGCGATGGCCCAGATCAGCCCATGCAGCGCGCGCCCGCTGCCGAGGTCGATGCCAAAGAGCTTGAGCGTCGGCACGCCCAGCAGGCCGTCGTACTTGCCCAGCCACGACATGTTGGCCATGGTGTAGTTGAGCGCCAGGCCCCAGGCGATGGTGGCCAGCGGCAGATAGTGGCCCGACATGCGCAACGTGATCGCGCCCACCAGCAGCGCGGCCGCGGCCGCCAACGCCAGCCCGATCCACAGCGTGAGCCAGGGCGACAGGCCCGTGTTGATGGCCAGGTAGGCCGCCGTGTAGGCGCCCACGCCGACGAAGGAGGCCTGGCCGAACGAGGTCAGCCCGGCAATGCCGGTCAGCAACACCAGGCCCAGCGCCACCAGCGCGTACAGGCCGATGCTGTTGCTTTGCGTGATCCAGAAGTCGGGCACCGGCAGCGCCGGCAGCACCAGCATCAGCAAGGCGAAGGCGGGGAACGCCCAGCGGCGCAGGGCGGGATTCATCGAAGCCATCAATGCTCTTCGGAGTGCGGATCGCGCAGCGAGCGCCACAGCAGCACCGGCAAGATCGAACCGAAGACGATGACCTCTTTGAACGCGCTGGCCCAGAAGGAGCCGAAGCTCTCGAGCAGGCCAACACCCAGCGCGCCCACCAGCGCCAGCGGGTAGCTCGACAGGCCCGCAAATACCGCGGCCACGAAGCCCTTGAGGCCGATCAGGAAACCACTGTCGTAGAAGATGGTCGTGGTGGGCCCGATCAACAGGCCCGACAGCGCGCCGATGAAGGCCGCCATCGTGAACGACACGCGCCCGGCATCGACGCTCGAGATGCCCATCAGGCGCGCGCCCAGGCGATTCACCGCCGTGGCGCGCAGGGCCTTGCCGTGCAGCGTGCGCTCGAAGAACAGCCACAGCATGACGATCAGCGCCAATGCGGCAGCAAAGATGATCAGCGTCTGGCCGTTGATCGTCAGCGGCCCGACGTTGACGCGCAAGTCCCAGAAGCTCGGGTTTCGAAAGCCCTCGGCGCCGAAGAAGAAGAGGCCCAGGCCGACGAGCGCGAAGTGCACGCCCACCGAGACGATCAGCAGCACCAGCACGCTGGCGTCGGCCCAAGTTAAGTTAGCAAGTTAAGTTAGCAAGTTAATTTAGCAAGTAAAGTTAAGCATATTATAACAAAGCAGCTTTAAGACATTAGTTTTTTATTTAATTTTTATACGATGTATTTTATTTTACCTTATAGGATCATGCAAAATGAACAACCACGACGAACACACAAGCCCAAGCTTATTACAACCAATGGTGATTATTTTTGGCCTTATTTTAGCGCTAGCCGTGGTGGTTTCACTTATATTTGGTAAGCCAGTTGCCGATACTGCCGCGCCAGTTGTCGTAGCAGTTGCAGAAAATATCAAACCGGTAGCTA
>JANPMR010000434.1:0-4528 GCA_031427055.1 Rubrivivax sp. | reverse complement strand
CATCGGGGTGGGCGAGGGCAGCGAGTTCTACCGGCCGATGGCCGTGGCCATCATCGGCGGCACCATCACCAGCACCTTCCTCACGCTGCTGGTGGTGCCCAGCTTCTACGACAGCATCGAGAACGCCCGCGACCACGCGTTCGCGAAGTTCAGTGCACGTGCGCTGCGTTGGAACTTTGCTGCGGCCTTCGTGGCCACGCTGCTGGAAGCGCTGGCCGTGCTGGTGGGCGCGCGCGCCGTGTGGCGACTGCTGGCTCGGCTGCTGGGCTGGGTGCGGCGCCGCGGGGGTGGCTCGGTGCCGCCGACGGCACCGGCGCCGGGCGCCGCCGACTAACGAGGTGGGTTCGCAGTCCTGGCGCCTATCGGCATCGGGCAATGGCGGCCCGAGAAGTGCTGGTCAGATGGCCCGCTTTTCATCCCTTCGCCCACCGCTGCCGGCGGCACCATGCCACACCCGCCTGACATGGGGCACGAATGCGTGCCCTGGCGACTTTTCGGAGTGAAGCGAATGGATCAGTGGCTCAGACCCCTCTTCACA
This sequence comes from Rubrivivax sp., assembly GCA_031427055.1. Taxonomy (GTDB): domain Bacteria; phylum Pseudomonadota; class Gammaproteobacteria; order Burkholderiales; family Burkholderiaceae_C; genus Rubrivivax. The sequence continues at coordinate 3,990 of JANPMR010000434.1, read as the reverse complement.
CCCGGCGTGCGGTTGATGCGGCGCCTGCGGCTGCCTGCAAAACTGGTGCTGATGCTGGCCGTGTTGGCGGTGCCGATGGCCATGCTCATCGGCCATGCCTGGATGCTGCAGGCCGGCTCCGCGGCGCCGCCCATCCCTGGGGCGGCCGCGCCGCAACCGGTGATTGGCTTCTGGCACATGATGGCGGCGGTCTCGGCCAGCTTGGCGGTGCTCGGCTATCTGGCAGCGGCCTACTACTTCAGTTTTGCTGGCGCGCTGGCGGACCTGCTCAAAGGTGTGCAGGAGGTGGCCAGTGGAAACATCGCCCACCGCGTCGAGATCAAAGGGAAAGACGAGTTGGCTGCCATCGGCACCGAAGTCGAACGCATGAGTGATCGACTGTCCTCGCTCATCGCCCAGATTCGAACCAGTGCCGCCCGTGTGGGCATGTCCGGCGACAAAGTGTCGCAAAGCAGCCAGTCACTGGCCCTGCGGACGGACGAACAGGCGACCAACCTGCGCCTGACAGTGGACACCGTGCAGCAGCTCAGCAATGCGGTGTCGGCCAACGCCAGCCAGGCCGGCGAGCTGGATCTATTGACCAAGCGCCTGTGCGACCAGGCCGAAGCTGGCGGGCGCGCCATGCGCGATTCGATCGAGTGCATGGCCGGCCTGGAGGCCGGATCCAAGCGCGTGGCCGAGATCATCGGCGTCATCGACAGCATCGCCTTCCAGACCAACATCCTGGCACTCAATGCGGCGGTCGAGGCCGCGCGCGCCGGCGAGGCCGGCCGCGGCTTTGCCGTCGTGGCGGCCGAAGTGCGCCTGTTGGCCAAACGCTCGAGCGACGCCGCGGGTGAAATCCGTGGCCTGATCGCGCAATCGGGCGAACAGGTCGGCGCCTCGGTTCAACACACCAACCAGGTGGCCCAGGCGCTGGATTCGCTGGTCAATGGCGTGCGCAAGGTGTCCGGATCCTTGCAAGCCATCGCAGCGGCCAGCGCCCAGCAAAGTGCCGGCTTGACCCAGGTGACGCAAGCCGTGGGCTGCCTGGACGAGATCACCCAGAGCAATGCCGCCATGGTGGGCGAATCGTCGCAAGCCGCCCAGGACCTGGTGGATCGCGCGGCCGCCCTGACCGGCGCGGTGGCCTCGATGCGGCTGCGCCAGGGTGGCGCCGACGAGGCCCAGGCGCTCGTGCGCAAGGCCGTGGCCGAGGTCAAGGCCCACGGCCTGCAGGCGGCCACCAAGCGATTCACCTCCAAGACCTCGGGCTATGTGGACCGCGACCTCTACATCTTCGTGATCGACCGCCAAGGCGTGTATCGGGTGCACGGTGCCAATGCCGCCATGCAGGGCAAGCGCGTGCATGAAGTGCCCGGCATCGACGGCGACCGCTTCGTGCGTGATGCCTGGGCCGCCGCCGAGTCGGCCGACGGCTCGGGCGGTTGGGTCGAGTACGACATCGTCAATCCGCAAACCGGCGTGGTCCTGCCCAAGGCCTCGTACGTGGTGCCACTGGACCGCAACCAGTTCATCGGCTGCGGCGTGTACCGGCACGACCTGGCCGTGCGAAACGCGGCGAACAATTCAGGCCAGCGCCGGGCCGCTCCCAAGCGGCCTTAACTCCCCTTGGGGGAAGCCGCCGCAGGCGGCACGGGGCCGACAGCTCATTGGCGATCAGCCGGCGCGTGTTCGGCCCACGCGCCCGATGCCACCGGTCGATCTGGCGCAGCGTCTGCCAGCCCGGGCGAAACCGCGCGCTTTGAGCGGTCGCGCACCAGGTAGCTGTACAGCACCGGCACCACCACCAGGGTCAACAGCGTCGAGGTGATCACGCCGCCAATGATGGCGCGGCCCATCGGGGTGGTTGGCGACAATTACCTTGGCCGGCCAAGATAGTTGACGCCGGCCACATCCCGGAGCGCCCAGCGCGAAGGGTGGTCCGGTGAGCGGCCAGGCGCTCAACGTGCTGGGCACGCCGCTCGCGCCCTGCTCCTACGACCCGCTGACCGGCTGGACTCGCGACGGCTGTTGCCACAGCGGCGAGCTCGATCCTGGCAGCCACGTCATCTGTGCCAAGGTCAGCGTCGCCTTCCTGAACTTCCAGATGGAGCGCGGCAACGACCTCATCACGCCGCGCCCAGAGCTGCGCTTTCGCGGCCTCAAGCCCGGCGACCGCTGGTGTGTCTGCGCCTTGCGCTGGCGCGAGGCCTACGAGGCCGGCTGCGCGCCGCCCGTGGTGCTGGAGGCCACGCACGCCAAGGCGCTCGAGTACGTGCTCCTGGAGTGGCTGCGCCGGTGCTCGGCATCACCGGCAGCCCAAGGCAAGAATGTCGCGCGTTCTCGGAAGGGTGGATGAGCGGTTTAAGCCGCACGCCTGGAAAGCGTGTGGGGGTTAACAGCCCTCCGCGGGTTCGAGTCCCCCTTCCGCCAGGCGCCCCAATGCACCCTGCTCATGGCGCTTGCAGCACGCGTTCGTGTTGGAAGCGAATGTTGACATCGGTAGTCGACATCCCGCGCACGACGGCGTACCGTTGGAATGCCGTGTCCCTGCGCAGCGCCCTCGCACTGACCCCGCCATCAGCGCGTCGCAACACGGCCACGATGGGCGTATGCGCCTTCACGCCGCGGCGCACGACGACGCCGACTTCTCCAGAGGCGAGGCGAACGAAACTCCCCGGAGGAAAGAGCCCGAGCATGCGCAAAATGGTCGCGCCAATGGCGTCTGGCAGGCCGGAATCGTCAAGACAGGCATCGCGCGCCGCAATCGACGGCGTGGTCGCCGCGCGGCTGGAGCGGCGGCTGAGCTTGGCTGTGTAGATGTCGACTCGGCGCAGCAACTGCGCGAGCCGCGTTGCCGGCGGCAAGGGCTGTTCGGTCATGGCCGGCGCGGGCTTGTGATGCGCTCGCACTACCTCCAACCAAAGTGTATCGGTCACGCCAGCCTGCACCAGCAGCGCAGCGCTGTTGACCGCATGGTCGTCGATTTCGCGGCGCTGCAGCTCGGACAGTGGGCCCGTGTGTCGCGTCAGCGCATCGTGAAGCGCCGACATCGAGACGTTCATCGTCAACGCGGCGCACACGAGGCTGTGAACCTCATCGTCCGCCCAATCAAACCAGGCAGCGCATTGCTCGCAGACGATCGCACACAACACGGCGTGTCGCGCACTGTATTGCCCGCTGTCCTGGGACGCGTGCTGGAACAACAGGTACAGCGCGGTATCCAGGTCGCGCCGCGCCAATGCGAGCATGCGCTGGGTGACCCGCTCGAGCCTGGCCAGCCACTCCCCATCCAGCCTGGTGTTGCGCAGCACGAGGGCCATCTCGCGCAGCGACTGGTCCCAGCCTTCGATGGCCTGGGCAGGCGACAGTGACTTGACCGCCGCGGCAACGCAACCCTCACCGGCCGGCGCAGGTTCTGAGCTTGAATCGGGCATGCCGCAAGTGTGCCATCCGGGCCCGCCTCGCGCGTTCAGGAGTTGCGGGCCTGGCGCTCAGCCCTTCGATGGTGTACGCAATGCAAGGTCCCATGCGCGCGAACCATTGCGTCGGTCCTTGGCGTTGGGCGCCAAGACGACGTGGAAGCGGATCAGATGCAGCCTCGGCCTTGGCACCAGCGCCGCCAGCCGTTGCATGAACTCCAGCGGACTCATGACCAGGTGCGTGGTCCCGTCGCGCCAGCTGATCGTCTTCGAGACCCTGGCCGCGCTGGCCTGCGCGTTCATGCTGCGCGGCCAGTGGCCGGCGGTGCCCGCCTTGGCCGGCATTGCCTTGCTGGTGGCCGGTGTCGTGTGGAGCCTGCGGGCGCGGCCCACGCCGCTGGCGGCCGACGCCCACCCCGGTTGAGGCGAGTCCGGCGCCCCCCCAGAGCACGGCCCGCCTGGTGGGTGCCGAATATGTGGTGCTCGACGACCTGAGCAATGGCGCGCAAAAGCCGGTGCAGATCCGCTTCAGCGGGCCCGACTCGCGCAAGTTGCTGGCCATCACCAACGACTTCATGGACCAGCT
>JANPMR010000433.1:0-8930 GCA_031427055.1 Rubrivivax sp. | reverse complement strand
TCTGCCGTCCTGTCCGGCGGACACGCCGACGAGGTCCGTTGCAGCCGTAACGCAAACGCAATACAATCCATCGATGAAGTCGGCCGTCATACCCCAAATCCGCGTCGAACCAGAGTTGCGTGCTGAACTTGAGTCCGTTCTCAGGCAGGGCGAGACCCTGACCGACTTCGTCGAAGCGACTGTGCGAAACGCCATCGCGTTCAGGCGCGTCCAGAACTCATTCCATGCTCGGGCACAGGCTGCGTCCGAGGAGTACCACCGGTCAGGCGTTTCGGTGCCCGTTGACACCGTCCTGCAGCGACTGCAATCCAAGCTTGACGCCAAGCGCAAGAAGCTTGGTCGATGAGCTTCGTGGTTGAGTTGTCGCCCGCAGCCGAGGCTGATCTGGAGCGCCTCTTTGACTTCTTGCTCGACCGGGCCGAGACGACCGAAGACCTTGATCGCGCCCAAGCTGCGATCGACGCGATCAGAGCGACGGCACAACACAGGCTGGCGATCACGCCCTTCAGCTTCCGCAAAGCGGTCCAGAACCCAGCCCAGCGCGAACTGATCATTCCGTTCGGCGGTACCGGGTATGTCGCTCTGTACGAGATCGTCAGCCCGTCGAAAGTCGTGGTGCTGGCGGTACGCCACCAGCGTGAAGAGGACTATCACTGACGCCGGTCATTGAGGGCGCCCCACCATGCGCACGAGTCGTTCAAGCGCACTGCCATTCGTGTAGTCAGGGAGAGCGCGCGAAGAAGGCTATCGCCTTGGTGACCGACCTTCTATGGCTTCCGCCGGAAGATCGATGAGACGGCGGGCCAGATACCGGCCTTTCGTGACCGTCAACAATTGGCCGACTGCCGTCAGCGACGGGGACGAAGCCCAAAGGCGGCAGAGCGCCGCCGTACGGACGCTGGACCTGCTCGGCTTGTCCGCTGTCGACGCGTCGTTCAATGCCCGTCGTTCCTTTGGCATTGATCGCAACTTGGCATCAGTCGGCGTCGGGCGCCTGTCCGGCTGCGCTGTTCACATCCCAGCGTAGTTGGGCCCGCCGCCGCCCTCGGGCGTGACCCAGACGATGTTCTGCGTCGGGTCCTTGATGTCGCAGGTCTTGCAGTGCACGCAGTTCTGCGCGTTGATCTGCAGGCGCTCGCCGGCTGCGACGGACGCATCGGGCACGAACTCATACACACCGGCCGGGCAGTAGCGGCTCTCGGGGCCGGCGTAGCGCGCCAGGTTGATGGCCACCGGCACGCCCGCGTCCTTGAGCGTCAGGTGCGCCGGCTGGTTCTCTTCGTGGTTGGTGCTGCTGATGAACACCGAACTCAGGCGGTCGAAGGTGATCACGCCGTCGGGCTTGGGGTAGCGGATGGGCTCGACCTGGCTGGCGGCGTGCAGGCGCAGGTGGTCGGGTTGCGTGCGGTGGATGGTCCACGGCGGCGCCTTGAGGCCCAGCTTGGGCAGCAGCCACTGTTCGATGCCGGTCATCAGCATGCCCACGGTGTTGCCTTGCTTGAACCACTGCTTGAAGTTGCGGCTGCGGTCGAGCTCGTCGAACAGCCAGCTGTCCGCGAAGGCGGTGGGGTAGTCCGACAGTTCGTCGGCCGAGCGGCCGGCCTTGAGGGCGTCGGCGGCGGCGTCGGCCGCCAGCATGCCTGTCTTGATGGCCGCGTGGCTGCCCTTGATGCGCGCGGCGTTGAGCGTGCCGGCCTCGCAGCCCACCAGCGCGCCGCCCGGAAACACCAGCTTGGGCAGGCTCAGGATGCCGCCAGCGACGATGGCGCGCGCGCCGTAGCCGATGCGCTTGCCGCCCTCGATGTGGGCGCGAATGGCGGGGTGCGCCTTCCAGCGCTGCATCTCCTCGAACGGGCTGAGCCAGGGGTTCTGGTAGTCCAGCCCGGTGACGAAACCCAGCGTGACCTTGTTGCCTTCAAGGTGGTAGAGAAAGCCGCCGCCGTAGGTGTGCTCGTCCATCGGCCAGCCGGCGGTGTGGATGACGAGGCCGGGCTTGGCAAGCTGCGGCGGGATTTCCCACAGCTCTTTGATGCCCAGCGCGTAGCTCTGCGGGTCGCGGCCCTTGTCGAGCTCGAAGCGCTCGATCAGTTGCTTGCCCAGATGGCCGCGCGCGCCCTCGGCGAAGACGGTGTACTTGGCCGTCAGCTCCATGCCGAGCTGGAAGCCGTCGTGAGGCTGGCCGTCCTTGCCGATGCCGAGGTTGCCAGTGGCCACGCCGCGCACGGCGCCAGCGGCGTCGTACAGCACCTCGGCGGCAGTGAAGCCGGGAAAGATCTCCACGCCCAGCGCCTCGGCCTGCTCGGCCAGCCACTTGACCACGGCGCCCAGGCTGATGACGAAGTTGCCGTGGTTGTGGAAGCAACCCGGGATCAGCGCATGGGGCGTGCGGCGGGCCTCGGTGGCGCTCAGCACCAGCAGTTCGTCGCCGGTCACGGCCTGGTGCAGCGGCGCGCCGCGCTCTTGCCAGTCGGGGAAGAGTTCGGTGATGGCGCGCGGGTCCATCACGGCGCCCGAGACGATGTGTGCGCCGGGTTCGGAGCCCTTCTCGAGCACCACCACCGACAGCGCCGGGTCGATCTGCTTGAGCCGGATGGCGGTGGCCAACCCGCCGGGGCCGGCGCCGACGACGACGACGTCGTACGCCATCGCTTCGCGCGGGCCGTGCTGGGCCAGGATCTCGGCTGGTGTCATCGGGGGCTCTCCGCGGGGCTGTCGGTTCGGGCGCCGCGATTCTAAGAGGCGGCCCTGGCAGCGATTGGGGCGCTGTGCCTAGCGGCGCAGCAGCGCCCAGGTGGCGAAGCCCGCGACGGTCATGGCCAGCGAGCCCAGCACGTGGCTGCCCACCACCGCCGCGGCCCAGCCCAGGCGGCCTTGCTGCAGCAAGCCGATCACCTCGGCCGAGAAAGTCGAAAACGTGGTCAGGCCGCCGAGGAAGCCGGTGATGATGAAGAGGCGCCACTCGGGCGGCAGATCGGGCGTCTGCGCGATAAAGGCCATAGCGAGGCCCACCCCGTAGCCGCCCACCAGGTTGGCCGCCAGCGTGCCCGGTGGCAGCGTCGGCAGCAGGTGGTTGAGGCCGGCGCTCAGCCCCCAGCGCAGCAGGGCGCCGAGCGCCGCGCCCAGGCTCACGGCAAGGATGGCGGGCCACATGGGGCCGGATTATCGCCAGTGGCTTGTGGCGAGTTTGCGCGCGATCGACGCCGGCACTTGGGTACCATCGTGGCAGCTTGAAGGGCAGGGATCGATGGCAACGGCAATGGACGTGGTGGACTACGAGATCAAGGGCTCGGAGATGCAGTACGTCGAGCTCGAGCTCGACCCCGGCGAGGCCGCCGTCGGCGAGGCCGGCAGCCTGTTCTTCATGGACGCCACGATCACCATGGACACCGTCTTCGGCGACGGCAGCAGCGGCGGTGGCGGGCTCTTCGGCAAGCTGCTGGGCGCGGGCAAACGGCTGATCACCGGCGAGTCGCTGTTCACCACCGTCTACACCAACACCGCCAGCGTCAAGCAGCGCGTGGCCTTCGGTGCGCCCTACCCGGGCAAGATCATCGCCATGGACCTGCGACAGCTGGGCGGCATGCTGATCTGCCAGAAGGACGCCTTCCTGTGCGCGGCGCGTGGCGTCTCGCTGGGCATCGCGCTGCAGCGCAAGCTGGGCACGATCCTGGGCGGAGACGACGAGTGAAGACGCGTCCGTGGTGGCTCCCGCCGCAAGGGCTGTCGCTCTTGCTCGCAACGCTGTGCCTGAGCGTCGCCGCCCAGGGGTCGCGGCCGATCTTCGTGCTCAACTCGCAAGACGCCGACGTGAGCATGATCGACCCGGTCAGCTTCAAGCAGATCAAGCGCATCCCCACCGGCAAGGAGCCGCACCACCTGTACCTGGCGCCCGACGAGAAGACGCTGATCGTGGCCAACGCCACCTCCAACACGCTGACCTTTCTCGACCCGACCAACGGCAACGTGCTGCGCACGGTGCGCGACATCGTCGACCCCTACCACCTGCGTTTCTCGCCCGACATGCAGTGGTTTGTGACCGCGGCCAACCGGCTCAACCACGTCGACCTCTACCGCTGGCAGGGCGCGGACGCCGCCGTGCCCTTCAAGCTCGTCAAGCGCATCGATGCGCCACGCACGCCCAGCCATCTCAACATCGACAGCAAGAGCACGGTGGTCTACGCCTCGCTGCAGGACAGCGACGAGTTGCTGGCCATCGACCTGGCCACGCAGATGCCTCGCTGGAAGATCAAGGTCGGCAAGTTGCCGGCCGACCTGCACCTCACCGCCGACGACCGCACGCTGCTCGTCGGCCTGACGGGCGACCGCTTCGTCGAGGCCTACGACGTCAGCGGCGCGCAGCCCCGGCTCATCAAGCGCATCGCCACCGGCGACGGTGCACACGCGTTTCGCGCCAAGGGCGACAAGCGCCATGTCTTCGTCAGCAACCGGGTGGCCAACACCATCAGCCTCATCGACACCTTGACGCTGACGGTGGTGGCCGAGTACCCCGGCCCCGGCGGGCCGGACTGCATGGAGGTGCTGGCCGACGGCCGCACGCTGCTGGTGAGCTCGCGCTGGGCGCGCAAGCTGAGCTTTGTCGACCTGGAGACCAAGAAGGTGGTGCGGCAGGTCGAGGTCGGCCGTTCGCCGCATGGGGTATGGACGCTGGACCATGCGCCGCGCTGAGCGGGCCGCTGGCGCGCGCGCCGCGGGCCTGGCGCTGCTGGGCGCCGCGCTGGCAGCGCCGATGGCGGCCGTGGGTGCGCCCTGCGACAAGCCGGTCTACCTGACCTTCGACACCGGCCACATGGGCGTGGCGCCGCTGATTGCCGACGTGCTCAAGCGCCACGAGGTGAAGGCGACCTTCTTCCTGGCCAACGAGCGCACGCTGAGCGGCGGCACCAGCCTGGACGACGCCTGGGCGCCATGGTGGAAGGCGCGCGCCGCCGAGGGCCATGCCTTCGGCTCGCACACCTGGGACCACGACAGCTGGCTCGCCGATGTGCAGGGCGGCCTGCGCCTGAAGCCCTCGCAGGGCGCCCACGCTGGCCAGGCGCGGGTGCTGGATGCCGCCGCCTACTGCGCCGAGCTGCAGCGGCCGGCGCAGCGCTTTCAGGCCATGACCGGGCAGACCATGGGCGCGATCTTTCGCGCCCCGGGCGGCAAGACCTCGCCGGCGCTGCTGGCGGCGGCGTCGTCATGCGGCTGGCGCCACGTCGGCTGGGCCAGCGCGGGATTTCTCGGTGACGAACTGCCCAGCGAGGTGGCCAGCAACGCGCAACTGCTGCAGCGCGCTCTGCGCGACATCCGCGTCGGCGACGTGCTGGTGGCGCATCTGGGCATCTGGTCGCGCAAGGACGCCTGGGCGCCGGCTGTTCTCGAGCCCTTGATCACCGGCCTGAAGGCGCGCGGCCTGTGCTTTGCGACACTGCGCGAGCATCCGGTTTATGCCGTCGCCGCGGCGCGGGCACCATGAGCGATCCGACCGACTGGTTCGGCGATGCGCAGCAGTGGCTGTTCGAGGCCGCCGTGCAGCCGCTGCTGTTTGCCACCGGCCATGGCAATGTGCTCGAGGACGCCTACCGCGGCACCGGCTGGCTGCTCGTCGGGCTGCTGCAGATCGCCGTCATGTTGACGCTGATCGGCGCGCTCGAACGCTGGCGCCCCGTGGAGCCGGTGACCGACCGCGCCGCGGTGCGCGTGGACATCGTCTACACGCTGATCCACCGCCTGGGTCTGTTCCGCGTGTTGCTGTTCTTCAGTGTCGACCCGCTGTGGAGCGACCTTGTCGGCAGCCTGCGTGTGGCCGGTCTGCCGGCCTGGTCGGTCGATGCCATCTGGCCCGGCGTCACCGACCTGGCCTTGGTCAGCTTCCTGCTCTACCTGGTGCTGTTCGACTTTGTCGACTTCCTCATCCACCGCGGCCAGCACCGGTTTTCGTGGTGGTGGCAGCTGCATGCCCTGCACCACAGCCAGCGCCAGATGACGATGTGGAGCGACAACCGCAACCACCTGCTCGACGACCTGCTGCGCGACAGCCTGCTGGTGGGCGTAGCGCTGCTGGTGGGCATCGCGCCGGGGCAGTTTGTGGCCGTGGTGGCCTGCACGCAACTGCTCGAGAGTCTGTCGCACGCCAATGTGCGGCTGAGCTTCGGGCCGCTGATGGGCCGCGGGCTGGTCAGCCCGGCCTACCACCGCTTGCACCACGCTATCGGCATCGGCCACGAGAGCCAGGGCGCCGGCAGCCTGGGCGGGCACAACTTCGCGGTGCTGTTCCCGGTGTGGGACCTGCTGTTTGGCAGTGCGTGCCTGCAGGCCCGTTACGAGCCGACAGGCGTGCGCGACCAACTCGAAGGCCGCGACTACGGCCGCGGCTTCTGGGCCCAGCAGTGGTTGGGCCTGCGCCGGCTGGTGGCGAAATGAGCGGTCTTTTCGATTCCTTCTGGCGCGCCGCCGCCTACTGCTGGCACCCGCGCGTGCTGCTCTGGTCGCTGCTGCCGCTGCTCGTCTGCGGCGGCCTTGTCGGCGTCCTGGGCTGGGCCTACTGGGAGGGCGCGGTGGCGGCGGTGCGCGCCACGCTGGAGCAGTGGGCGCTGGTGGCCTCGATGCTGCAGTGGCTGGACGGCGTCGGCCTGCAGCACCTGCGCTCGGCGCTGGCGCCTTTGATCGTGGTGGCGCTGTCGGTGCCAGTGGTGGTGGTGATGACGCTGCTGCTGGTGGCCTTCATCGTCACGCCGGCCGTAGTGCGGCTGGTGGCGGCGCGGCGTTTCCCGGCCTTGCAGCGGCGCGAGGGCGCGCCCTGGTGGCAGAGCCTGGCCTGGCCGCTGGCCTGCACCGCCGCGGCCTTGCTGGCGCTGGTGTTGAGCGTGCCGCTTTGGTTTGTGCCGCCACTGGTGCTGGTGGTGCCGCCACTGATCTGGGGCTGGCTGACCTGCCGTGTCATGGCCTTCGACGTGCTGTCGGTGCATGCCACGCCGCACGAGCGCCGCTTCGTCATGCGTGCAAAGCGCTGGCCGCTGCTGGCCATGGGCGTGACTTGTGGCTACCTGGGCGCGCTGCCCTCGCTGCTGTGGGCGGCCAGCGTCGCCACGCTGATCCTGGCACCTGTGCTGGCGCTGGTTTCGGTCTGGCTGTACACCATCGTCTTCGTGTTCGCATCCTGCTGGTTCGCGCACTTCGCGCTGGCTGAACTGCAGCGGCTGCGTGACGCCGAGGCTGCGGCCTCGGCCTCGCAGGTCTCCGAGGCTGCGGCGTCAGTCGTCCCTGCAGGAGATCCCTCGTGAGCATCGACATCGGCCTGGTCATCGTCGGCGACGAGATACTTTCCGGCAAGCGCCAGGACAAGCACCTGCCCAAGGTGATCGAGCTGCTCGGCGCGCGCGGCCTGCAGCTGAGCTGGGCGCGCTATGTGGGCGACGACCGGCCGCGCATCACCGCCGCGCTGCGCGAAGCCTTCGCCAGCGGCGGCCCGGTGTTCAGCTGCGGCGGCATCGGCGCCACGCCGGACGACCACACGCGGCAGTGCGCTGCGGCGGCGTTGGGTGTCGAGTTGGCCTTGCACCCGCAAGCCAAGGCGCTGATCGAGGAGCGCATGCGCGACGTCGCGGCCGAGCAGGGACTGAGCTTTGAGCCCGATCGGCCGGACAACGTGCACCGCCTGAACATGGGCGTGTTCCCGTCAGGCGCCACGATCATCCCCAATCCGTACAACAAGATCGCGGGCTTCTCGGTGGCCGACGTCCACTTCGTGCCTGGCTTCCCGGTCATGGCCTGGCCGATGATCGAGTGGGTGCTCGACACCCGCTACCCGCATCTGCACGGCAGTGCTCGCACGGTGGAGCGCTCGGTGATTGTTTTCGGCGCCATGGAGGCCAGCCTGACGCCGATGATGGAAGACATCGAAGCGCGGTTTCCCGGCGTCAAGGTGTTCAGCCTGCCCAGCGTCGACCATCCTCAATGGGGCCGCCACATCGAACTGGGCGTGAAGGCCGCAGACGATCCGCAGGCCGCGTTCGTCGAGTTGCGCTCGCGTCTGGAGCAATTCGGCGTCCAGTTGGGCCCTGAATTGGTGCGATAACGGGGCTGGCCTGCACCAATGCGGGTCACTCTTGCGCACCCCGATGAGGCGCCGCCGCGCGGCTCACTGCGGCCGGGCCCGTGGCGGGCCTCGGCATGCTTTCTGCTAAATTGAGGTACGCCCTCCGCGTTCGGCCCCGTGCCGCGATGCGTGAGCGAACCACCCACCCACGAGCCCTGCTAGGAGAGATCTGAATGGCAAAGACCGTTGCCGATGTGATGAAGATGGTGAAGGACAACGAAATCAAGTTCGTTGACTTCCGCTTCACCGACACCCGCGGCAAGGAACAGCACGTTTCGGTGCCTGTGTCCGCGTTTGACGAAGACAAGTTTTCTGCCGGCCACGCCTTCGACGGTTCGTCGATCGCTGGCTGGAAGGGCATCGAGGCTTCGGACATGCTGCTCATGCCCGACCCCAACACCGCCAACATCGACCCGTTCTTCGAAGAGCCGACCATCCTCATCAGCTGCGACGTGCTCGACCCCACCGACGGCAAGCCCTACGAGCGCGACCCGCGCTCGCTGGCCAAGCGCGCCGAGGCCTACCTCAAGAGCAGTGGCATCGGTGACGCGGCCTACTTCGGCCCCGAGCCCGAGTTCTTCATCTTCGACCAGGTGCAGTGGACCAACGACATGTCGGGCTGCTCGTTCAAGATCGGCTCCGATGAGGCGTCGTGGAGCACCGGCTCCGCGCTCGAGGGCGGCAACATGGGCCACCGCCCGTCCGTCAAGGGCGGCTACTTTCCGGTGCCCCCGGTCGACAGCTTCCAGGACATGCGCAGCGAGATGTGCCTGATTCTCGAATCGCTGGGCATCCCGGTCGAAGTGCACCACCACGAGGTGGGCGGAGCCGG
>JANPMR010000432.1:0-2373 GCA_031427055.1 Rubrivivax sp. | reverse complement strand
TGTTTCGCAAGTCGGCCGACGTACCGCCCATTGCCGCCAGTGCAGTCGCCATCGGCGCCAAGGTGCTGTGGCAGCAGATCGGTGTCGTCAGTGCCGAGGCCGACGCCATCGCGGTGGCGGCTGGCCTGGACTCGGTGATGGACCGCTGCGTGAAGATCGAGCATGCGCGGCTCTTCGGCGGCCTGCACTGGGCGGGCGTCAACACGCGCGTGATCTCGGCACGGAGACCTGTCTGATGGCTGACCACGTCTTCAAACCGGAAACCCTGGCCATCCACGCCGGGCAGATCCCCGACGCCGCCACCGGCGCGCGCGCGCTGCCGATTTACCAGACGACGAGCTTCGTCTTCGACAGCGCGGAGCACGCGGCGGACCTTTTTAACCTGGCCACCTTTGGCAACGTCTACTCGCGCCTGAGCAACCCCACGGTGGCCGCGCTCGAGGAGCGGGTGGCGGCGCTCGAAGGCGGCCGCGCGGCGGTGGCCAGCGCCAGCGGCATGGCCGCCGAGGCGATGGCGCTGATGACCATCCTGCAGGCCGGCGACCATGTCGTGGCCGCTGGCGCGCTGTACGGCGGCAGCGTCACGATGCTGGCGGTCAGCCTGAAGAAGTTCGGCATCGAGACGAGCTTCGTCGATGCCACCAGCGCCGATGCCTTTGCGGCCGCGATGCGCCCCAACACGCGCGCCGTGTTCGCCGAGACCCTGGGCAACCCCAGCCTCGTGGTGCTGGACATTGCCGCCATCGCCGCCGTGGCGCACGCGCACGGCGTGCCGTTGATCGTCGACAACACGGTGCCCTCGCCGTTTCTGTGCAACCCCTGCGCGCTGGGCGCCGACATCGTCGTGCACAGCGCCACCAAGTACCTGGCCGGCCACGGCACCACGCTCGGCGGCGTGGTGGTGGAGAGCGGAAAGTTTCCCTGGGACAACGGCAAGTTCCCCGGCATGACCGAGCCCAGCGCGGGCTACCACGGCGTCAAGTTCTACGAGACTTTCGGCGACTTCGGCTTCAGCATGCGCTGCCGCATGGAGACGCTGCGCGTGTTTGGCGCGGCGCTGTCGCCGATGTCGGCCTGGCAGATCCTGCAGGGCGTGGAAACCTTGCCGCTGCGCATGGAGCGGCATTGCGCCAACGCGCTGAAGGTGGCCGAGTTTCTGCGTGACGACCCGCGCGTGGGCTGGGTCAACTACCCCGGCCTTGCCGATCACCCGCAGCACGCGCTGATGAAGCGCCAGATGCGCGGCGCATCGGGGCTGCTGGCGTTTGGTGTCAAGGGCGGCGTCGAGCGCGGCGTCAAGTTCATCGAGAGCGCGCAGTTCATGAGCCACCTCGTCAACATCGGCGACACGCGCACGCTCATCAGCCACCCGGCCAGCACCACGCACCGGCAGCTCGACGCCGCGCAGCAACTGGCAGCGGGCGTGCCGCCGGACATGGTGCGCATTTCGGTCGGGCTGGAACACATCGACGACATCCTGTGGGATGTTGACCAGGCGCTCGCGGCCGCGAGCGCATAAGGGCCCGACGCAATCCGGCGTCAACGTCAACTCAAGGAGCAGACATGATCAGCATGTTCATCGGCAAGATCGCCCTCGTCACGGGTGGCAGTTCGGGCATTGGTCGCGCCACCGCGCTGGCCTTCGCGGCCCACGGCGCCAGCGTGGTGGTGGCCAGCCGCCGCGCCGAAGAGTCGCAAGAGACGGTGCGCCAGATCGTGGCCGCCGGCGGCCGCGCCATCTTTGTGCGGACCGATGTCGCGCAGGCGGCGCAGGTCGAGGCGCTGGTGGCGCGCACGGTGGCCGAGTACGGCGCCCTGGACTTCGCGTTCAACAACGCTGGCATCGAGGGCACGGCCTTCGTGCCCGTGCAGCACTACAAGGAAGACGAGTGGGACGCCGTCATGGACACCAACGTCAAGGGCGTGTTCCTGAGCATGAAGTACGAGCTGCCGCACATCGTGGCGCGCAAGGGCGCCATCGTCAACATGGCCTCGGTGGCGGGCCTCAAGGGCAGCCGCATCGGCGCCGCCTACGTGGCCAGCAAGCACGCCGTGGTGGGCATGACCAAGGCCGCGGCGCTGGAGTACGCCGACAAGGGCGTGCGCATCAACGCCGTGGCGCCGGCCGTCATCCACACGCCGATGGCCGAGCGCGCCTTCTTCCAGGATCCGGCGATCGAGGCGCGCGTGGTCGCCATGCACCCGATGGGCCGCATCGGCCAGCCCGAAGAGGTGGCGCAGGCGGTGATCTGGCTGTGCTCATCGGCCGCGTCGTTCACCACGGGTCACACGCTGCCGATCGACGGCGGGTTGCTGGCTTGAACGAGTTTTGAGGAACGCCAACGTGACCCACAGCACCCTCGAAACCGACTA
>JANPMR010000431.1:0-1627 GCA_031427055.1 Rubrivivax sp. | reverse complement strand
GGCTGACGCACAGCCACACGGCGGTGGTCGCGCACGCGGGCACGGCGGCGGATGGCGCACTGGCCACGGTGGTCATCGCGCCGCAGGGCGTGGCGCTGCACCGGCTGGCGGCACCGGCATCGCTGCAATCGCTGGTGGTGGATGCGTCACCGGCCGCGACGATGGCGGCCGCGCCGTCGGCCGATGTCGCCGAGCCGGTGCTCGGCGAGGCGTCAAGCTACTCGGCGCTGCGCTCGGTCTACCCGCGCTCGTGGCTGCCGGCCATCACCAACGACCGCGGCCTCTCCGCCTACGGCGCGGCCACCAACGGCGGCGACGCGCTGGGCTGGCACCAGTACGCCGCGCTGGTGCAGTGGGAGACCTCACAGAAGGAACTGCTGGGCAGCGTCGCCTACATCTTTGCCGAAAGCCACTCGATCACGCTCAGCCGCACCCTGGCCGCGCGCGCCTGGACGGGAGACAAGGGCGACGAGAAGACCACCGTCTACGACCGCCACACCAAGGCGCAGTGGATCAGCCTGCTGCCCATCACGCGCGTGCAGCGGCGCATCGCGCTGGGCGTAGGCGCGGCGCTCGACCGCATCGAGCGCGTCGACCTGCCCGGTGGCAACACGCTGCTGGGCCGCGACCGCAAGCTGGCCGCCGCGCTGTTCAGCTTTGACACCCGCGCCGACGACTGGCTCAGCGAGGGCCCCAACCGGGGCGCGAGCCTGCTGCTGCTGGGCGAGAGCTACAAGCCCTTTGCCAACCGCGACGCCAACGCCTACGACGGCCAGCTGCTGCGCGCCGACCTGCGCGGCCACCTGCCGCTGGGCCGCAGCGTGCTGGCGCTGCGCTGGACCGAAGTGCGCGCCAGCGGCCGCACCGCGCCCTTCCAGCTGGGCGGCGCCACCGACGAGGTGCTGCAGACCGGCGTCGAGCTGGGCGTGCGCACGCTGTCGCTGCGCGGCTATCGCGGCGACGAGCAGGCGCTGACCGGCCGCAATGCGCGCGTCGCCAGCGTCGAGTGGCGCACCGCACTGGCCGACATCGACCGCCACGGCATGGTGCCGCCGCTGGGCGTCAACCGGCTCTCGGCGGCGCTGTTCGTCGACGTCGGCGGCGCCTGGACGGCCGGCGGCGCGCCGCCCCAATGGCATCGCGGCGTGGGGGTCGAACTGCTGGCTGAGACCAAGCTGCTCTACCTGCTGCCGCTGCAGTTGCGCCTGGGTCTGGCGCGCGCGCTCGACGAGCCCAAGGGCACGCGCGGCTACCTCACGCTGGGGCGGGCCTTCTAGCCACGCCGGCGCCGCGCCCGGACATACGCAGCGTTCAACTCGACGCCCCGAAGCGGCCTGTCGCAGAGGCACTGAGGCCCGAGAAGGCGGCCCTCAGCAGTGGGCATTCAAAGGTAGGCGGCACGCTGGGCGATTGAGGCGCGACGCACGGCTTGAGACCGTGCGGGCTCACCACCTCGGGAGCCTCGCGTGCAAGCCACGGTGCAGCAGCCCCAGCGGGCGCCGGATGGCACCCCTGTCCACTACGAGCGCCATCGCCCGGAACGGACCAAGCTGGTGACGCCGGTGCTGCAGGTGGTGCACCGGGTGATCACGCGCCACCTTCTTGGTCAGGCCGGCGGAAAGGTCGA
>JANPMR010000430.1:0-1538 GCA_031427055.1 Rubrivivax sp. | reverse complement strand
ATCCTCTACCTGCTGATCCCGTTCTCGGCGCTGCTGGTGCTGGCGATCCTGGCGATCTTTGCCTGGGCCTTGCGCGGCGGCCAGTTCGACGACCTCGAGCGTGAAGGCGAACGCATCCTCGATGCGCGACTTGATGCCGGTCAAACCGCTGAGACGATCACAACGGAACAATCGCCCGACGTGCAACGAGGAGGTGATCGATGACTGTCGCAACCGGGGCCGGCCAGGAGCCGGTCTACACCGATGACCCGGTCCGCTGGTTCGCGCTCGCCGCCGTGCTGTGGGGCGTGGTCGGCATGCTGGTCGGGGTGGTGATCGCCGCCCAACTGGCCTGGCCCGCACTCAACTTCGACATCCCATGGTTGAGCTACGGCCGCCTGCGCCCGCTGCACACCAACGCGGTGATCTTTGCCTTCGGTGGCTGCGCCCTCTTCGCCACCTCGTACCACGTCGCTCAGCGCACCGGGCAGACGCGGCTGTTCGCGCCGGGCCTGGCGATGTTCACGTTCTGGGGCTGGCAGGCGGTGATCGTGCTGGCCGCGATCACGCTGCCGCTGGGCATCACGCAAGGCAAGGAATACGCCGAGCTCGAGTGGCCGATCGACCTGCTGATCGCGGTCGTCTGGGTCGCCTACGCGGTGGTCTTCTTCGGCACCATCGGCATCCGCAAGGTGCGTCACATCTACGTCGCCAACTGGTTCTTCGGGGCCTTCATCCTGGCCGTGGCGCTGTTGCACATCGTCAACGCTGCGGTGATGCCGGTCAGCCTGACCAAGAGCTACTCGGCCTACGCGGGGGTGCAGGACGCGATGGTCCAGTGGTGGTACGGCCATAACGCGGTCGGCTTCTTCCTGACCGCGGGCTTCCTCGGGATGATGTACTACTACATCCCCAAGCAGGCCGAACGCCCGGTGTACTCGTACCGCCTCTCGATCGTGCACTTCTGGGCCCTGATCTTCACCTACATGTGGGCCGGCCCGCACCACCTGCACTACACCGCGCTGCCCGATTGGGTGCAGTCGATCGGCATGGTCTTCTCGCTGGTGCTGCTGGCGCCGAGCTGGGGCGGCATGATCAACGGCGTGATGACGCTGTCGGGCGCCTGGCACAAGCTGCGCGACGACCCGATCCTGAAGTTCCTGATCGTCTCGCTGTCGTTCTACGGCATGAGCACCTTCGAGGGGCCGATGATGTCGATCAAGACCGTCAACGCGCTCTCCCACTACACCGACTGGACCATCGGTCACGTGCACAGCGGCGCGCTGGGCTGGGTCGGCTTGATGACGATGGGCAGCCTGTACCACCTGATCCCGCGGATGTACGGCCGCACCGCGATGCACAGCGTGCGTGCCATCGAGCTGCACTTCTGGATCGCCACCATCGGCATCGTGCTCTACATCGCCGCGATGTGGATCGCCGGTGTGATGCAGGGCCTGATGTGGCGCGCGGTCAACCCCGACGGCACCCTGGTCTTCAGCTTCGTCGAGAGCGTCAAGGCAACGTACCCGTTCTACGTCGTGCGCCTGCTCGGCGGGGTG
>JANPMR010000429.1:0-6198 GCA_031427055.1 Rubrivivax sp. | reverse complement strand
ACCACGCTGGCCTCGATGCTCGAGTGGCGCAACCAGCAGATGACGGGCCACATCCTCACCATCGAGGACCCGATCGAGTTTCTCTTCTCCAACAAGAAGAGCATCGTCAACCAGCGCGAGGTGGGCCGCGACACGCAGAGTCTGCAAACGGCGCTGAAGAACGCGCTGCGGCAGGCGCCCGACTGCATCATGATTGGCGAGATTCGCGACCGCGAGACCATGAGCTCGGCGATCTCGTATTCGCTGTCCGGCCACCTCGTGATGGCCACCATGCACGCCAACAACAGCTACCACGCACTGGGCCGCATCCTGTCGTTCTACACGCCCGAGGCGCGGCCCACGCTGCTGTCGGATCTGGCCAGTGGCCTGCGCGCCATCGTCTCGCAGCGCCTGCTGCGCGCCAACAGCGGCGGCCGCGTGCCGGCGGTCGAGGTGCTGCTCAACACCAAGCTGGTGTCCGAGCTGATCGACAAGGGCGACCTCAGTGGTGTCAAGGAAGCGGTCGAGAAGTCGCTGGCCGAAGGCTCGCAGACCTTCGAGCAAGACATCGCGCGCCTCATCAACGAAGGCATCGTTTCGCGCGACGAGGGCATGGCCTACGCCGACTCGCCGACCAACCTGCTGTGGCGGCTGCAAAACGAGCAGGCGCCCACCTCGCGCCAGGCGCCCAAGAAGGACGAGCCCGAGGTGGCCATCTTCACCGAACTCAACATCGAGGTGCGCGCCGAAGATCTGCGCCCGGGCGGCGCTGACGCGTCACCGTGGGGCGCCAAGCGATGACGATGGCTCAGCGGCTGGCCGCCATGGCGTCATGGGTCGACGTGGCCGACATCGAACCCCTGAAGAACGTCTACCGGCGCACGCTGGAAGCGATGCTGAAATGAAACTCATTGAACTGATCGAGCGCTCTGCTGCGCGTTTCGAGGGCGCCGGCGTGTGCTGCGCGCAGGGCACCACCAATGCCTTCGACGAGGCCGCGTGGCTGGTCTTGTGGCGGCTCAAACTGCCGCTGGGCGCACTGGACGAGCACGCTGAACAAGACATCGGCGACGCCGACGAGGCCGCGGTCGAGGCCTTGATCACGCAGCGCATCGAGACCCGTCGGCCCGCGGCCTACCTCACCGGCGAGGCCTGGCTGCAGGGCGCGCCCTTCACCGTCGATGAGCGCGTCATCATCCCGCGCTCGCTGATTGCCGAGCCGCTGGTCGAAGGCACGCTGGACGCCTGGATGCGCAAGCCGCCGCGCACCGTGCTCGACCTGTGCACGGGCAGCGCCTGCCTGGCGGTGCTGGCTGCGCAGGCCTGGCCAGACGCCGCGGTGCAGGGCACCGACCTCTCGGCCGACGCGCTGGCCGTGGCCCGCATCAACATCGAACGCCACGGCCTGGCCCCGCGCATCGCGCTGCGCCAAGGCGACGGCCTGACCGCCGCCCGCGGCCGCTTCGACCTCATCCTTTGCAACCCGCCCTATGTCAATGCCCAATCGATGGCCGCGCTGCCGCCCGAGTTTTTGGCCGAGCCGGCCCTGGCGCTGGCCGGCGGAGAGGACGGCATGAGCTTCATCCGCGGCCTGCTGGCCGGTGTGCGCCGCCACCTCAACGACACCGGCATCCTGGTGCTCGAGATTGGCAACGAACGCGAGCACTTCGAAGCGGCCTTCCCCGGCATGCAAGTGGTCTGGTTGAGCACCAGCGCGGGCGACGACCAGGTGCTCTTGATCGAAGCCGGGGATTTGACGTGAGCCCCCCACGCTCACTTCGTTCGCTGCCCCCCCAAGGGGGGCTCGGGGCCCTTCGGGCGGCCGGGCGGGCCCTGTGATCACGATTCGAAACCTCACCCTGCGCCGCGGCGTCAAGGTGGTTCTCCAGAACGCCGGCGTGGTCATGCAGCCGGGCGAGAAGGTCGGCCTGATCGGCCGCAACGGCGCCGGCAAGTCGAGCCTCTTCTCGCTGCTGGCCGGGCGCCTGCACGCCGATGCGGGCGACGTCGAAATCCCGCCGCGCTGGCGCATGGGCGAGGTTGCCCAAGACATGCCGGAGACCGAGGACGGCGCCGCCGCCTTCGTGCTGCAGGGCGACGCGCCGCTGATGGCCGCGCAGGCCGAACTCGCCGCCGCGGAGGCCGCTGACGACGGCGAGGCCATCGCCCACGCGCACCTGTCGCTTGACGAAGCGGGCGCCTTCGACGCGCGCTCGCGCGCCGAGTCGCTGCTGCTCGGCCTGGGCTTTCGCACCGAGCAGGTCGACTCGCCGGTCAACAGCTTCTCGGGCGGCTGGCGCATGCGGCTGCAACTGGCCCGCGCGCTGATGAGCCCGGCCGAGGTGCTGCTGCTCGACGAGCCCACCAACCACCTCGACCTCGACGCGCTGGTCTGGCTCGAAGCGTGGCTCAAGCGCTACGACGGCTTGATGATCGTGATCAGCCACGACCGCGAGTTTCTCGACGCCGTGACCCGCGTCATCGTGCACCTGGACGAGGGCCAGCTCACGCGCTACACCGGCAACTACACCGCCTTCGAAGAGATGCGCGCCGAGCGCATGTCACAGGCCACGGCCGCCTTCGGCAAGCAGCAAGAGCGCATCGCGCACCTGCAGCGCTTCATCGACCGCTTCAAGGCCAAGGCCAGCAAGGCCAAGCAGGCGCAAAGCCGCGTCAAGGCGCTGGCGCGCATGGAGCGGCTGGCGCCAGTGATGACCGCGAGCGACTTCAACTTCGAGTTCCGCGAGCCGGCCAGCCTGCCCAACCCGATGCTGTCCTTCGACGCTCTCGCATGCGGTTACGGCAAGCGCGCCATCGTCAACAACTTCAGCCGCTCGGTGCTGGCCGGCGCGCGCAGCGGCATCGTGGGCGCCCACGGCCAGGGCAGGTCGACCTTGGTGAAGACGAGCGCCGGCGATCTGCCGCTGCTGGCCGGCACCGCCACGCAGGGCAAGGGCCTGGTGATCGGCTACTTTGCGCAGCAAGAGCTGGACGTGCTGCAGCTCGACGACGGCCCGCTGATGCACATGGTGCGCCTGGCTCGCGATGTCGGCCCCGCCGCGCGCGAGCAAGAGCTGCGCGATTTTCTCGGCCGCTTCCGCTTCACCGGCGAGATGGCGCAGCAGGCCGTCGGCAGCCTCTCGGGCGGCGAGAAGGCACGCCTGGTGCTGGCCATGCTGGTCTGGCAACGCCCCAACCTGTTGCTGCTGGACGAGCCCACCAACCACCTCGACCTCACCACCCGCGAGGCGCTGTCGATCGCCCTCAACGAGTTCGAGGGCACGGTGATGCTGGTCAGCCACGACCGCGCGCTGCTGCGCGAAACCTGCGACGAGTTCTGGCTGGTCGCGCGCGGCCGCGTCGAGCCCTTCGACGGCGACCTGGACGACTACCAGAAGTGGCTGCTGGAGGTGTCGCGCGCCGCCGCGCGCGGCCAGCCCATGCCCGAGCCGCCGCGCGCGGCCGTGGTGGCTTCGATGTCCGAGAAGCCCACAGCGGCATCTGCATCGAGCGCAGCGCCGCGGCCACCGGCGGCGCCGTCAGGGGCCAGTCGCGACGACCGCAAGAACGCCAAGCACGCGCGCGCCCAACAGGCGGTGGCCACACGGCCGCTGCGCATGGAACTGCAGCGCATCGACGAGCGGCTGGCGCGGCTGACCGGCGAGAAGGCCGCGCTCGAGCAGCAACTGGCGCGCCCGGCCAAGGCCGGCGACGACTACGCCGAACTCGGCCGCAACCTGGCGCATGCCGCGGCGGAGACGGCGATGCTGGAGGAGCGCTGGCTGGAGTTGCACACACAACTCGAGGCGCTGCAGGCGAGCGGTTGAAGGGCAGGTCAACCCTGGCGCGCACCCGGCTGTAACCAGCGTGTCACAGGGCTTGGATAGCCTCCAGCGGTTGCACTCAACCACTGCCGCCCTCGGCCCGCCATGACCATGAAGCCCCGCCTCTCGATGCTTGCCGCCGCCGTCATCGCGGCAACTTCATTTCCTGCGTTGGCAGGCCCGTTGGACAGCAGCTCACTGCTTTGGACGCAGCGCCACGGGGTGCAAGGGTCCATCGCCGCGGCGCCCAGCGGCTTCTTGTCAGAGATCGTCACCTTCGACAGCGCGAGCAAGACACTGTGGGTGGCCGGCGTGAAGGGCGTGGATGTGCTGGACGCCCGCCTCGGCACCCGCCTGGGCTTCATCGACACCACGCCCT
Source organism: Rubrivivax sp. (assembly GCA_031427055.1). Lineage (GTDB taxonomy): Bacteria > Pseudomonadota > Gammaproteobacteria > Burkholderiales > Burkholderiaceae_C > Rubrivivax. Next base: position 2,016 of record JANPMR010000429.1, on the reverse strand, counting down.
ACGGCTCGATCAACAGCGTGGCCATTCACAACGGCATCGCGGCCTTCGCCATGGAGGCCACAGACCGCAAGCTGCCAGGTCAGGTGGTGCTGTTTGACACCGCCACGCGCGCTCTTGCCAGCGGCACCCACATCATCGCCGTGGGCTCGCTGCCCGACATGCTGACCTTCACGCCCGACGGCAGCAAGTTGCTGGTGGCCAACGAGGGCACTCCCAACTGGGTCAACGGCGGCGTGAATGACTACGGCACCCGCATCGGCAACACCGCACCCCGCAACTACGGCACAAGCGCGAATGACCCGCTCGGCAGCGTGAGCATCATCAACATGAACACGCGCAGCGTGATCGCCACTGCCGGATTCGCCGGCGTGACCGTCAGCGGCAGCAACGTCCGCACCAACACCGGCATGGACTTCGAGCCCGAGTACATCGCGATCAACGCCGCCGGCACGAAGGCCTTCGTGAGTCTGCAAGAAGCCAACGCCATGGGCGTGCTTGACCTCGGCACCAACCAGTTCACCAAGGTCGTGGGCCTGGGCGCCAAGGACTTCTCGTTGGCCACGAACGCCATCGACACCAACAACAATGGAACGGTCAGCTTTGCTGGCGCGGCAGCCAAGGGCCTTTACATGCCCGACGGCATGGCAACCTACCAGTCGGCGGGAAACACCTTTGTCGTGATGGCGAACGAGGGTGACTTCCGCGAGGATGATGCGGATCGCTCCGCCGCCAGCACCCTTGGCGCGACCGGCAGCCTGGCGCCGCTTCGGGTCTCCAACACCGACTCGTCCACCGGCAACCTGTTCGCCGCAGGCGCTCGCTCGTTCTCGATCCGCGATACCGACGGCAACATCGTCTACGACAGCGGCAACATCCTCGACGTCAAAGCCAACGAACTCAGCATCTACGACGACGGGCGCAGCCGCGACAAGGGTGTCGAACCCGAAGGCGTCGAGTTGATGAACATCGACGGCAAGACCTTTGCCTTCGTCGGTCTGGAGCGCACGCTGAAGGGTGCGGTGGCGGTGTTCGACATCACCGACCCCGTCAACGCCAGTTTCGTCAAGATGCTGGTGCTTGACGCAGGCGCTGACGGCGTGCTGCTGCGCCCCGAAGGGCTGAAGGGCTTCGCGATGGACGGCACCTACTACCTGGCGATTGCCAGCGAGGGCATCGACGGCGTTGACGCTGGCACCGCCGTGTTCAGCCTGGCCCCGGTCCCCGAGCCCGGCACCTACGCGCTGATGGCCGCAGGCCTGCTGGCTGTGGGCGCTGCAGCGCGCCGCCGCCGCGTCTGAACGCGGCCCGAAGCTGATCAGGGCTGCTCGGCCAGCAGGTCGAGCAGCAACTCGACACGCGCCTGCACCGGCGTGAGTGCACCGGCCGACGGCAGCGCATCGGCCGGCGCGCCGACCACGCCGCCCAGCAGGCAGCGTGACGCCCGCACGACGCGCACGCCGGCGTCCATCGCGCGGCGCGCCGCAGCCAACAGCTCAGCGTGCGCGCTGCCATTGCCGGTGCCGGCAATCACGATGCCCAGGACGCCGGCCGCCACCAGCGCGTCGATCGCCGCACCGCGGGCACCGGCGTGGCTGGTGACGATCTCGACCCAGGGCCAGTCTGACGGCGGCGTCGAGGGCCGACCCGCCAACGGCCGCGCGGCGCCAGGCCAATCGCGAAAGCGGCGCAGCACGCCGTCTTCCAGCATCGCCAGCGCGCCGGCATCGCCCGCGCTGAAGGCATCGACCCGGTAGCCGTGCACCTTGCGCAGGTCCGCACCGGCCAGCACCTGCCCGCCCAGCACCGCCAGCACGCCCGCAGCGCCCGGCGTGCGCGCCACGGTCACTGCATCCAGCAGGTTCTGCGGGCCGTCGGCAGACAGCGCCGTGGCCGGCCGCATCGCCGCCGTCAGCACGACGGGCTTGCGAGCCGCCACGGTGCGGTGAAAGGATCCGCCTTGACCATCCAGTCCGCAGCTGGCCCCTCGCCAAACCCCAGCATCGAGAATCCAACAGG
>JANPMR010000428.1:0-8081 GCA_031427055.1 Rubrivivax sp. | reverse complement strand
GGCAAAGATGCCGGCCGAGATGAGGCCCGGCACGGCCAGTGGCAGCACGATCTTGACGAGGATCTGCCAGCGCGTGGCGCCGTCGATCAGCGCGCACTCTTCAAGCTCGAAAGGGATCGAGCGGAAGTAGCCCATCAGCAGCCAGGTGCAAAACGGGATCAGGAAGGTGGGGTAGGTGAGGATCAGCGCCCAGCGCGTGTCAAACAGGCCCAGCTGGAAGACGATGGTGGCCAGTGGGATGAACAAGATCGACGGCGGCACCAGGTAGGCCAGGAAGATCGACAGCCCGATCTGTTTGGCGCCGCTGAAGCGCAGCCGCTCGATCGCGTAGGCCGCCAGCACCGAGGCGAAGAGCGAGAACGCGGTGGCCACCACCGACACCAGCACCGTGTTCCACAACCATTCGGGGTAGGCGGTGTCGAACAGCAGCTTCTTGAAGTGCGCCAGCGTCGGCGCGATGACCCAGAACGGGTTGCCGTCGCGTGAGAGCAGTTCACTGTCGGGCTTTACCGAGGTGACCGCCATCCAGTAGAACGGAAACAGCAGCACGAAGAGAAAGATCGCCAGCGGCAGGTAGACGGTGACGAGCTTGTGCTTGCGCGTCTCCAGAAAGTCCATGCCGCCTTGGTCGGTGTTGTCAGAGGCGCTCATTTGTCAGACCCACCTTGTTGCCAGGCGCGGCGCTGCAGGCCGAAGTAGCTGAAGAGAATGGCCGACAGCAAGAACGGCACCATGGCGATCGAGATCGCGGCGCCTTCGCCGAGCGCGCCGCCGCTGATGGCGCGCTGGAACGACAGCGTGGCCATCAGGTGCGTGGCGTTGAGCGGGCCGCCGCGTGTCAGCACGTAGATGAGCTGGAAGTCGGTGAAGGTGAACAGCACCGAGAAGGTCATCACGACAGCGATGATGGGCGTCAGCAGCGGCAGTGTGACGTAGCGAAACTGCTGCGTCGGCGTGGCGCCGTCGATGGCCGAGGCCTCGTAGTACGACGGTGAGATCGTCTGCAGCCCGGCCAGCAGCGTGATGGCCACGAAGGGCACGCCGCGCCAGACGTTGGCAAAGATGGTGGCGAACCGGGCGTTCCAGGGGTCGCCCAGGAAATCGATGTACTTGTCGATGAAGCCCATCTTCACCAGCAGCCAGGAGATGATGGAAAACTGCGCGTCGTAGATCCACCAGAAGGCAATCGCCGACAGCGCCGTGGGCACGATGTAGGGCAGCAAGATGACGGCGCGGAAGAAGGTCTTCATGCGCAGGTTCTTGTTCAGCAGCAAGGCCAGCCACAGGCCCAGGCCAAACTTCAACACGCTGGCCACCGTGGTGTAGAAGAGTGTGTTGAACAGCGCCAGCTGCGTCACGCTGTCGCCCAGCAGGAAGGCGTAGTTCTCCCAACCCACCCACTCGCCCGGGCGCCCCAGCTTGGCGTCGGTAAAGCCCAGCCAGATGCCCAGGCCGAGCGGGTAGGTCAGAAAAAGCAGCAGCAGCACCGCTGCCGGCAGCATGAACAGCAAGCCCAGGGCGTTGCGACTGTTCTGCAGTTTTTCGAGCATCGCGGTACGAGTTGTTTTGAGAGACCGTTGGAAACGTGCCGATCAAGTGGACGCCGCGGAACCGGCTTCGCCGGGCCGCTGGCGGCGCCCCCTTGAGGGGGAAGCGGCCGCAGGCCGCTTCGGGGGTGGGCCCATCACACCTTGTAGTAACGCTCGGCGCGCTTCTGCGCCCGCTCGGCCGCTTCCTTGGGCGTCTTGGATCCACTGGCTGCCTCGGCCACCATGTTGACCATGATGAAGTCGGCTGCCGCGCCCGCGGAGGCGTAGCCCAGCTTGCCGGCGTAGCCGGCCGGGCGCAGGTTCTTCACGCAGTCGCGATAGGGCGTGTGCTTGGGGTCCGAGGTGAAGATCCCGACATTCGCGTACTCGGCCAGCGGCGGCGCGATATAGGCACCCGCGCCGGTGAGCCAGGGATCGAACTGTTCCCGTTCCATCATGAAGCGCAGGAACTCCTTGGCCGCCTGCGGGTACTTGGTGTACTTCATGACCATCTGGTTGAAGAACAGGTGCGACTCCGTCGGCACGCCCACCGGTCCGACCGGGTACTGCGCGTGGAAGACGTCGGAATTGAGTTCGCGTACCTTGGGGTCCGACGAGGTCTTGGTGGCGTAGTAGATCGAGATGCCGTTGTTGGTGAGGCTGATCTGGCCGTCCAGGAAGGCCTTGTTGTTGTTGGGGTCCAGCCAGGACAAGGTGCCCGGGGCGAAGGTGGCGTACATCTCCTTGGCGTACTCCAGGGCCCTGATGGTCTCGGGGCTGTCGATCACCACCTTGTTGTCCGTGTCGACCAACTTGCCGCCATGCGACCACACCAGCCAGTTGCACCACAGGCCGTCGCCGGTGGCGTTGCCCAGCGCGAAGCCCGGCGGCGTGCCCTTGGCATGCAGCGCCTTGAGCAAGGCCATGAAGCTCGTGGTGTCCTTGGGGAAGGTGTCAAAGCCGGCGGCCTTGACCATGCTCTGGCGGTAGACCAGCATGGCGCCGGCTGCGCCCAGGGCGATGCCGACCCACTTCTTGCCGTCGGGCCGCAGATAGGCCTCGCAGGCCGGGTACCAGCCGCCGTACTTCTTGCCCAGATAGGTGGCCAGGTCGGTTACGTCGAGCAGCTTCTCGGGGTAGAGGTTGGCGTCGTCGTTGGTCGACAGGATGATGTCCGGCCCGGCGCCGGTGTTGGCCGCCACGGCGGCCTTGGGGCGCACGTCTTCCCAGCCCTCGTTGTCGACGCGCACCTCGATGCCGGTCTTCTCGGTGAACTTCTTGACGTTGACCATGTAGGCGTCGATGTCGCCTTGCACGAAACGGCTCCAGCGCAGCACGCGCAGCTTGGCGCCCTTCTCGGGCTTGTAGGCCAGCGCCTGCGCGTGCACGGCGGGCGCCCAGACGGCGCCCGTTCCCAAGGCCGCGGTCGCGGCGACGCCGGCAGTGCCTTCGAGAAAGCGGCGGCGGTTGAACTCACTCATTCAGGTCTCCTTCAGGTTGAATTGCGGCTCAGGCCGCGAGCCGCCGGCCAGAGCCGGCATCGAAAAGGTGGGCGCGCTGCAGGTCGGGCAGCAGGTGGATGGTGCTGCCGGGCGTGAAGGCGTGACGGTCGCGGAAGACCACCGAGAGTTCGCGTCCGCCGTGGCGGCAGGCCACGAAGGTGTCGGCGCCGGTGGGCTCGACCACGGCCACTTCGGTGGCGATGCCGCCTTCGCCGACAAGTGACAGGTGTTCAGGGCGCGTACCGAAGACCACGGCCTGGCCGTCGCTGCCGGTGCTGCCACGCGGTGCGGGCAAGCGCGTGCCGTCGGCCAACTCGACCTGTGCGTCGGGGCCGTTGCCGCGCTGCGTGGCCGGCAGCATGTTCATCGACGGGCTGCCGATGAAGCCGGCCACGAACAGGTTGACAGGGTGGTCGTAAAGATCGAGCGGGCTGCCGGTCTGCTCGATGCGGCCATCCTTCATGACGACGATCTGGTCGCCCATGGTCATGGCTTCGATCTGGTCGTGCGTGACGTAGATCGAGGTTGTCTTCAGGCGCTGGTGCAGTTCTTTGATTTCGGTGCGCATGGCCACGCGCAACTTGGCGTCCAAGTTGCTCAGGGGCTCGTCGAAGAGAAACACTTGCGGGTCGCGCACGATGGCGCGGCCCATCGCCACGCGCTGGCGCTGGCCGCCCGACAACTGGCGCGGGTAGCGCTGCAGCAGCTCGCCCAGGCCCAGGATCTCGGCGGCGCGCGCCACCTTGCTCTCGATCGTGGCGTCGTCGAGCTTGGCCAGCATGAGTGAGAAGGCCATGTTCTGGCGCACCGTCATGTGCGGGTACAGCGCGTAGTTCTGGAACACCATGGCGATGTCGCGCTGCTTGGGCGGCAGCTCGTTGACGCGGCGCTCGCCGATGCGCACCTCGCCGTCGCTGATCTGCTCGAGGCCGGCAATCATGCGCAGCAGCGTGCTCTTGCCGCAACCGCTGGGGCCGACCAGCACGGTGAAAGAACCGTCTGCGATGGCGATGTCCACGCCGTGCAGGATCTCGACCGCGCCGAAGCGCTTTTTCACCTGCTCAATGGACACACTGGCCATGCGCTTGATCTCCTCGGTGGAATCGATTGCCGAGGCTGACGATACGCGCGGCGGCCGTGGCGGCACCATCGGGCTAACCCCTTGTCGACGCCCAAAGTTGTCTGATAACCTGATGAAATGGTGAACTCGCCGCCTGCTGCCGTTGCGGTGCGTGCCGCTGCCGGCGGGCTCGGTCGTGAGACCCTGGCCGATCGCTTGGCGGCCCTGCTGTCGACGCAGATCGCCAGCGGCGGTCTGGCGCCGGGCGACCGCCTGCCCACCGAGGCGCAGTTGTCGGCCACGCACGGCGTGTCACGCAGCGTGGTGCGCGAGGCGGTGCACCGCATCAAGTCGCGCGGGGGCCTGGTGTCCCGTCAGGGCTCGGGCGTCTATGTCGCGGTCCCGGCCGAGCACCGGCCGCTGGAGTTCGACCCCGCGGTGCTGGATTCGGTGGATGCGGTGGTGCATGTGGTGGAGGTGCGTCGCGTGCTCGAGAGCGAGATGGCGGCGCTGGCCGCCACGCGCGCCAGCCGCGCTCAGGTGGCCGGCTTGCGCCGCGCACTGGCGGCCATCGATGCGGCGGCGCAGGCCGGGCACGACGGCGTGGCCGAAGACCTGGCCTTCCACCGCGCCATCGGCGAGGCCACCGGCAACCCCCAGTTCAGCCACCTGCTCGGCTTTCTCGAGCAGTACCTGCGCGAGGCGATGCGCATCACGCGCGGCAACGAGGCGCGCCGCCTCGACTTCATGGAAGCCGTACGCAAGGAACACCGCATGATCGTCGACGCCATCGCCAATGGGGACGCCGCGGGTGCGCGCCGGGCCGCCACGCGGCACCTCGTGCACAGTCAGCGCCGGCTCGAACTCGGCGGCGTCATCGCCGCGGTGGGCTCGCGGACCGGGACGCGGCGATGAGTGCCGCGCGCACCCTCGGCGTGGTGGGCCTGGGTTCGATGGGCCTGGGCGCGGCGCTGTCGGCATTGCGCCGCGGTGTGCCGGTCTGGGGGCTCGACACGCGGCCGGAGCCCCTGGCCGCGCTGACGCAAGGCGGCGGCCGTGCAGCCGCATCACTGGCCGATCTGGCAGCCACCTGCGATGTCGTGATCGTGCTGGTCGTCAACGCGGCGCAGACCGAGCAGGTGCTCTTTGGCGACGGTGGCCTGGCCGGCACCATGCGGCCGGGCACGGTGGTGGTCTGCTCGGCCACCGTCGACCCGGCGCTGCCGCCGCGCTGGGCGCAGCGGCTGGCTGATGTGGGCCTGCTGATGATCGACGGCCCGGTGTCCGGTGGCCCGGTCAAGGCCACGGCCGGCGAGATGACGATGATGGCCTCGGGTGCGCCCGAGGCCTTTGCGGCGGCCGGTGCGCTGCTCGACGCCGTGGCCGGCAAGGTCTACCGCCTGGGCGACCGCGCCGGCGTGGGCTCGACCGTGAAGATGGTCAACCAGCACCTGGCCGGCGTGCACATCGCCGCCGCCTGCGAGGCCATGGCGCTGGGCATCCGCGCTGGCGCTGACCCGCAGGCCTTGTATGACGTCATCAGCAACTCGGCGGGATCGAGTTGGATGTTCAACAACCGCGTGCCGCACATCCTGGCCGGCGATTACCGGCCCTTGTCGGCCGTCAACATCTTCGTCAAAGACCTCGGCATCGTGCTCGACGCGGCGCGCGCACTGGGCTTTCCGCTGCCGCTGGCGGCCACCGCGCACCAGCTCTATCTGGCCACCGCCGCGGCCGGACATGGTGCCGAGGACGACAGCGCGGTGATCAAGTTCTATGCCGCGCTGGCGGGCTTGAAGCTGCCGGCAAGAGAGGAGGGTGCATGAGTTCCACCGGGCCTGTGCTGGGCATCATCGCCGACGACTTCACGGGCGCCACCGACGTCGCCAGCATGCTGGTGCGCGAGGGCCTGCGCACGGTGCAGGTGATCGGCGTACCCGAAGGTGACGGCGCCGACGCGGCCGCGGGTGCCGACTGCGTCGTGGTGGCGCTCAAGTCGCGCACCGTGCCCGCCGCCGAGGCCGTGGCGCAGTCGCTGGCCGCGCTGCGCTGGCTGCAGGCTGCGGGCGCCCGGCACTTCTACTTCAAGGTCTGCTCAAGCTTCGACTCGACCCCGGCCGGCAACATCGGCCCGGTGGCCGAGGCGCTGCTCGATGCCCTGGGCAGCGATTTCGCAATCGTCTGCCCGGCCTTCCCGGAGAACGGCCGCACGGTCTTCCACGGTCATCTCTTCGTCGGCGACCAGTTGCTGTCCGACTCGGGCATGCGCGATCACCCGCTCACGCCCATGACCGACAGCAACCTGGTGCGCGTGATGCAGGCGCAGTGCGGCCGCCGTGTCGGCCTGCTGGGCCGCGACGTGATGGCACGCGGGCTTGCGGCGGCGCGCGCGCGCATCGACGCGCTGCGTGCCGATGGCGTGGCGCTGGCCATCGCCGACGCGGTGGACGACGACGATCTGCGCCTGCTGGGCACGCTGTGCGCCGAACAGCCGCTGGTCGTCGCGGGCTCCGGCGTGGCACGTGGCCTGCCGGCGCGCTATGCAGCGCTGGGCTGGGCACAGCCCGACCGCGCCGCGGCCCGGCTCGACCCAGCTTCCGGCGCGGCCGCGGTGCTGGCCGGCTCGTGTTCGACGGCCACCTGCGGGCAGGTCGAACACTGGCGCGCGAGCAGCCGGCCTGAATTCGCGCTCGACGCCTTGGCGCTGGCGCAAGGTGCACCAGTGGTCGAGCAGGCGCTGGCCTGGGCGCGCGAGCGGCTGGTCGCCGGCCCGGTGCTCATCCACTCCAGCCTGCCGTCGGCGCGGCTCAAGGCGGTGCAAGCCACACTGGGCGCCACGGCGGCCGGTGAACGCGTGGAACAAGCCCTGGCGGCCATCGCCCGCGGCTTGCTCGCCAGCGGCGTGCAGCAGTTCGTCGTCGCCGGCGGCGAGACCTCCGGCGCCGTGGTGCAGGCGCTGGACGTGCAGTGCCTGCGCATCGGCGAGGCCATCTGCCCCGGCGTGCCCTGGACACAGGCGGCGGGCCGGCCTTTGTGGCTGGCGCTCAAGTCGGGCAACTTCGGCGGGCCGGCCTTCTTCTCCGAGGCGCTGGCAGCGGTGCCGGCGGCGCCATGAACACCGGCTTGCGATGAGCGCCAACACGGATGCCGACGCCGATGCCGGGCCGGGCACTGCGGCGCTGCGCGAGGCCATGTGCCGCGTCGGCCGATCACTTTTCGAACGTGGCCTGGTGCACAGCACGGCTGGCAACATCAGCGCGCGGCTGCCGGATGGCGCGGGCTTCCTGATCACACCCACCGATGCCTGCCTCGGCTTTCTCGACCCCGCCACGCTGGCCTTTGTCGATGCTAGCGGGCAGCAGCGCAGCGGCGCACCCGCCAGCAAGACGCTGGCCCTGCACCGGCGCATCTACGACTGCGAACCCGCGGCGCATTGCGTGCTGCACAGCCACTCAACGCACCTGGTGGCACTGACGCTGGCCGGCGTCTGGCGGCCGGATGCGGTGCTGCCGCCGATCACGCCCTACTACGCCATGAAGGTCGGCCGCGTGCCGCTGATCGCCTACCGCCGGCCCGGTGACCCGGCGGTGGCCGACGAGGTGGCCGGCATCATCACCGCGGCACGCTCGGCCGGTGCGCCCATCCGCGCCGTGCTGTGCGAACGGCTGGGCCCAGTGGTGTGGCACCGCTCGCCCGAGGCGGCGATGGCCACGCTCGAAGAGCTGGAAGAGACGGCGCGCCTGTGGTTGATGACCTCGCCGCGGCCCGCGCCCCTGACCGACGCCCAACTCGATGAACTGCGCCGTGTCTTCGGTGCGCCCGTCTGAAGCCGCTGATCTGCGAGCATCTGGTGGCCGACTGCACGCGAAAAGGCCGCAGGCCAGGTGCTCGACGCCGCCGGGCCCGACTACCTGAGCTACGAAGACCGCCGACGACGTCTAACTGCGCCTCGTGCCCCAGAGACTGCTGAGCTTTCGCCAGCCCGTGGCC
>JANPMR010000427.1:0-3246 GCA_031427055.1 Rubrivivax sp. | reverse complement strand
TTGTGCCGAGCGTTCAGCGCGTCAGCGCCGCAATGCGGGCGCGGATGTCGGGCAGTTGCGCCTGCGCGGCCTCGCGGCCCGAGCGGATGGCGCGCACGCGCGAGGTGAAATCGCTGCTTGCCACGCCGATCAGCGGTGGCCGCAACACGATGTCGGCGTCCCGCAGTTCGAACTGGTTGATGCTCTTGCCCATGATGGCAAAGGTCTGCAGCAGCAGCCGCATCATGCCGTCAGTGGCCGCGCCGTCGGGCGGCGATGAGATGTCGACCGCGATCACCAGTTCGGCGCCCATCTGGCGCGCGAAACGCACCGGCACTGGCGACACCAGGCCGCCATCGACGTATTCGCGGTTGCCGATCATCACCGGCTGAAAAACCGCCGGCACGGCGCTCGACGCGCGCACCGCGGCGCCCGCATCACCGCGCTGAAAGAGTACCGCCGCCCCGCTGTCCAGATCGGTTGCCACGATGCCCAGCGGCAGGCTCATCTGCTCGATGTTTCGCCCTGCCGTCTGCTCCCGCACGAAGCGCGCCAGCGCCTCGCCGCGAATCATGCCGCGCGACGGGAACGACCAGTCGGTGATGGCGCCCTCGTCCATCGTCAGCGCCACCGCTTGCAGGTCGGCGCCACGCTTGCCCGATGCATACAGCGCGGCCACCAGGCTGCCGGCCGAGGTGCCCACCACCAGCGACGGGCGGATGCCCGCGTCCTCCAACACCTGGATGACGCCGATGTGCGCAAAGCCGCGTGCCGCGCCGCCGCCCAAGGCCAGGCCGATGCGTGGTGGCCGCGGCGGCGGCCGAGGCGCCACCGCCACCACCGCCACCACCGACGCCGGCGGTGCGGCTGGGGCCGCCACGACGGCGACTGGCGCGGACGGCGGCGCGCTTGATGCTGCGGGCATGGCGGCTGGCGGCAGCGTTTGACAGGCGGTCAACGCCAGGCTTGCGAAGGCCACCAAGACGGGGCGAAGCGATGCGGTCTGTGTCATGGCGGCCATTTTAGAGCCCGAGGTTTCTTAATAGCCAAATGGCATATGCAAGCTACTTATATGTAGTTCCCAGAGATATCAAGGGTTTCTACAGTCCGAACCCTGGCCGTGCCTTCGGTGCGCCTGAACGCACCCTGGAGACTCATGGACCTGCTCGCGGTATTGGCCGGATTCGGCGTTGGCGCCATCGTCGGGATGACCGGCGTCGGCGGCGGCTCGCTGATGACGCCGCTGCTGATGGGGGTCTTCAAGCTCAACCCCGCCGTGGCCATCGGCACCGACCTGTGGTTTGCCGCGGTCACCAAGTCGGGGGGCAGCTGGGCGCACTGGCGGCTGGGCCATGTCGACAGCCGCATCGTCGCCCTGCTGCTGGCCGGCAGCATGCCCGCCACGCTGGCCACGGTCGCCCTGATGCACCTCACTGGCGTCACCAAGGGCTGGGCCGAGGCATTGACCTTCGCACTCGGCATTGCCTTGCTGCTGACTGCCGTGTCGGTGGCCTACCGCAGCGCCTGGCATGCGCTGGGCTTGCGGCTCGAGCGCTGGCTGCCGCCGCAGCGCAAGGCCGCGATCACGGTCGCCTCGGGTGCGCTGTTGGGCGTGCTGGTGTCGCTCACTTCCATCGGTGCCGGTGCCATCGGCGCCACCTTGCTGCTGCTGCTGTACCCGCGCCTGCCGGCCCACAAGGTGGTCGGCACCGACATCGCGCACGCCGTGCCGCTGACGCTGCTGGCCGGCATCGGCCACGCCACGCTCGGGCATGTCGACTGGGCACTGCTCGGCGCCTTGCTCGTCGGCTCCTTGCCGGGCATCTGGCTCGGCGCCCATCTCACCCGCGCCATGCCCGAGCGGCTGGTGCGCAGCGTGCTGTGCATTGCCTTGCTCAGCGCCGGCCTGAAAGTCCTGAACTGAACCCGCCATGTACGCCTACACCGAATCCGACCGCCAGTTCCTGCGCGCCCGCGCCGGCCAGTACCGCCATCAGCTCGAGCGCCACCTGGCCGGCGAACTGCCTGACGACGAATTTCGGCCGCTGCGGCTGCAGAACGGCTGGTACGTGCAGCGCCACGCGCCCATGCTGCGCGTGGCCGTGCCCTATGGCGAGCTGAGCAGCCGCCAGTTGCGCCAACTGGCCCGCATCACGCGCGATTTCGATCTGCAGGATGCCGGCGATGGCAGCGCGCCGCGCGGCGGTTTCGGCCACTTCACAACGCGCCAGAACCTGCAGTTCAACTGGATCGCGCTGGACAAAAGCGCCGACGTGATGGACCTGCTGGCCGAAGTGGACATGCACGGCATCCAGACCAGCGGCAATTGCATCCGCAACATCACCACCGACGCGCTGGCCGGCATTGCGCCCGACGAAGAGGTCGACCCGCGCCCGTACTGTGAAATCCTGCGCCAGTGGAGCACGCTGCACCCGGAGTTCGCGTTTCTGCCTCGCAAGTTCAAGATCGCCGTCACCGGCGCACGCGAAGACCGCGCCGCCACGGCCTGGCACGACATCGGCCTGACCCTGCGCCGCAATGCCGCCGGCGAGGTCGGCTTCGCGGTTGCGGTGGGCGGCGGCATGGGCCGCACACCGATGATCGCCACGCCCTTCAACGCCTTCGTGCCCTGGCGCGAGATCCTCGTCTACATCGAGGCCGTCGTGCGTGTCTACAACCTGCACGGCCGGCGCGACAACATGTACAAGGCGCGCATCAAGATCCTCGTCAAGGCAGAAGGCCAAGGCTTTGTCGACGACGTCAACCGCGAGTTCGAAGCACTGCGCGCCGACCCTGCCACGCCCTTGATCGACGCGGCCGAATTGGCACGCGTCACGGCCTCGTTCGCCTCGCCGCCCGCCCTGCCGCTGCTGCCCGCACTGGCCACCGCGCCGCTGCCGGCTTACGAGCGCTGGCTGCAGCGCAACGTGCACGGCCACCGCGTGAGCGGCTACCGCGCCGTGACGCTGTCGCTCAAGCGCGCCGGCCTGCCGCCGGGCGACGTGACGGCCGACCAGATGGACGGCGCCGCCGAGCTGGCCGAGCGCTTCAGCCAAGGCGAGTTGCGCGTCACCCACGACCAGAACCTGCTGCTGCCCTGGGTGCGCGAGAGCAACCTGCGCGCGCTGTGGCTGGCGGCCCGTGAAGACGGCTTCGCCACGCCCAACATCGGCCTGCTGACCGACATGATTGCCTGCCCCGGCGGCGACCTGTGCGCGTTGGCCAATGCACGCAGCATCCCCATCGCCGCGGCCATCACCGAGCGTT
>JANPMR010000426.1:0-2216 GCA_031427055.1 Rubrivivax sp. | reverse complement strand
CTCGGCGTCGTCGACCATGTCGCACTTGTTGAGGAACACGATGATGTACGGCACGCCGACCTGGCGCGCCAGCAGGATGTGCTCGCGGGTCTGGGGCATGGGGCCGTCAGCGGCACTGCACACCAGGATGGCGCCGTCCATCTGGGCCGCGCCGGTGATCATGTTCTTGATGTAGTCGGCGTGCCCGGGGCAGTCAACGTGCGCGTAGTGGCGCTTGGCTGTCTGGTACTCGACGTGCGCGGTGTTGATGGTGATGCCGCGGGCCTTTTCTTCGGGCGCTGCGTCAATCTGGTCGTAGGCCTTGGCCTCGCCGCCGTACTTGGCCGCCAGCACCGAGGTGATCGCCGCCGTCAGCGTCGTCTTGCCATGGTCCACGTGGCCGATCGTGCCCACGTTGACGTGCGGCTTGGTGCGTTCGAATTTACCTTTTGCCATTCTCAAATCTCCTAAAAAGAGCGGTGCCAGTGCAGGGGTTTAGGTTTCCGAGGGGCAGCTTGTCCGCCCGCCACTGGCAGCAGGCGCCAGCCCCTCGAAGACCAACTTGGGTGATTACTTTCCGCCGTTACTTGCCACGTGCGGTGATGATCGCGTCGGCGACGTTCTTGGGAGCTTCGCTGTAGTGCTTGAACTCCATGGTGTAGGTCGCACGGCCCTGGCTCATCGAACGCAGTGTGGTGCTGTAGCCGAACATTTCCGACAGCGGCACCTCGGCCTTGATGACCTTGCCGCCACCGGGCATGTCGTCCATGCCCTGCACCATGCCGCGACGTGACGACAGATCGCCCATCACGCCACCGGCGTAGTCTTCGGGCGTCTCGACTTCCACGGCCATCATCGGCTCCAGGATCACGGGGCTGGCCTTGCGGCAGCCGTCCTTGAAGCCCATGCTGGCGGCCATCTTGAACGCGTTCTCGTTCGAGTCGACCTCGTGGTACGAACCGAAGGTCAGCGACACCTTCACGTCCACCACGGGGTAGCCGGCGAGCACGCCGTTGGGCAGTGTGTCTTCAATGCCTTTACGCACCGCCGGGATGAACTCGCGCGGCACCACGCCGCCCTTGATCGCGTCGACGAATTCGAAGCCTTTGCCCGGCTCCTGCGGCTCGATCTTCAGCACGACGTGGCCGTATTGGCCCTTGCCGCCCGATTGGCGGACGAACTTGCCTTCGACGTCCGACACCATCTTGCGAATGGTCTCGCGGTAGGCCACCTGCGGCTTGCCGACGTTGGCTTCGACGCCGAATTCGCGCTTCATGCGGTCGACAATGATCTCGAGGTGCAACTCGCCCATGCCGGAGATGATGGTCTGACCGCTTTCTTCGTCAGTCTTGACGCGGAAGGACGGGTCTTCCTGCGCCAGACGACTCAGCGCGATGCCCATGCGCTCCTGGTCCGCCTTGGTCTTGGGCTCTACGGCCTGGCTGATCACGGGCTCGGGGAAGATCATCTTCTCGAGCGTGATGATCGAGGACGGGTCGCACAGGGTCTCACCCGTGGTCACGTCTTTCAGGCCCACGCAGGCGGCGATGTCGCCGGCCACGATTTCCTTGATCTCTTCGCGCTGGTTGGCATGCATCTGCAGGATGCGGCCGATGCGCTCTTTCTTGCCGCGGATCGGGTTGTAGACCGAGTCGCCAGACTTGAGCACGCCTGAGTAAACGCGCACGAAGGTGAGCTGGCCCACGTAGGGGTCGGTCATCAGCTTGAAGGCCAGCGCAGAGAACTTCTCGTCGTCGGCGGCACGGCGCTCGGTGGGCTTGTCGTCATCGTCGGTGCCTGGCACGGGCGGGATGTCGACCGGCGAGGGCATGAAGTCGATCACGCCGTCAAGCATGCGCTGCACGCCCTTGTTCTTGAACGCCGAGCCGCAGAACATGGGCTGGATTTCGGCCGCGATGGTGCGGGTGCGGATGCCGTGGATGATCTCGGCCTCGGTCAGCTCGCCCGTTTCCAGATACTTGTTCATCAGCTCTTCGCTGGCTTCAGCGGCGGCTTCGATCATGTTCTCGCGCCACTTCTGGGCTTCGGCCAGAAGCTCGGCCGGGATGTCCTGGTACTCGAACTTCATGCCTTGCGAAGCCTCGTCCCAAATGATCGACTTCATGACGATGAGGTCGATCACACCGGTGAAATGCTCTTCGGCGCCGATCGGGATCACGATGGGCACGGGATTGGCTTTCAGGCGCACCTTCATCTGGTCGTAGACCTTCAGGAAG
>JANPMR010000425.1:0-16655 GCA_031427055.1 Rubrivivax sp. | reverse complement strand
GCTTGGCGCTTGGCGGTGAGTACGGTGGTGCTGCGATTTACGTGGCTGAACACGCCCCCGCCAACCAGCGCGGCTACTTCACGGCCTTCATTCAGACCACGGCAACGCTGGGCCTGTTGTTGTCGTTGATTGTGATTCTGTCGGTGCAAGGCTACGTCAACGGCAACTTCCCCGACGTGCCCTTGCTGAAGGACGGCGTTGCGGTGTTGCTCGCCGACGGCAAGCCGTCGATGGTCAAGGCGTTCAATGCCTGGGGCTGGCGCGTGCCCTTCATCGGCTCGATCTTCCTGCTGGCGATCTCGCTGTACATCCGCCTGCAAATGAACGAAAGCCCGGCCTTCAAGAAGATGAAGGAAGAGGGCCGCACCTCCAAGGCACCGCTGAGCGAAGCCTTCGGCAACTGGAAAAACGGCAAGATCGCCGTCATCGCCTTGCTCGGCCTCGTCGCGGGCCAGGCCGTGGTCTGGTACACCGGCCAGTTCTACGCGCTGTTCTTCATGCAGAACGTGATCAAGATCGACAGCTTCACCGCCAACGTGATGGTGGCTTGGTCGCTGATCCTGGGTACCGGCGGCTTCCTGTTTTTTGGCGCGCTGTCCGACCGCATTGGCCGCAAGCCCATCATCCTGGCGGGCTGCCTGCTGGCTGCCATCACCTTCCTGCCCGTGTTCGGCTTCCTGACCAAGACCGCCAACCCGGCCATCTACAAAGCGCACCAGACTCCCGTCACGGTGACAGTGAACGAGAAAGACTGTTCGTTCCAGTTCAACCCCACCGGAACCGTCAAGTTCACGTCCTCCTGCGACATCGCCAAAGCACAATTGGCGCGGACCTCGGTGAACTACGACACCGTGGAAGGCGCGGCCCCGGGCGCGCTGGCCGTGGTGAAGGTCGGCGAAACGGCGATCCCGTCGTATGACGCTGGCAAGCTGAGCGGTGACGAACTGAAGAAGGCCAAGGCCACCTTCGACTCCACCTTGAATGCCGCGCTGAAGCAGGCCGGTTACCCCATGGTGCCGGCCGACAACACGACCATCGCCAAGGCGCAGAACTTCGTCGATGTCTTCACGGCGCAGAAGCTGACGATCATCGCCATCCTGACCTACCTCGTCATTCTGGTGACGATGGTCTACGGCCCGATCGCCGCCATGCTGGTTGAACTGTTCCCGACCCGCATCCGCTACTCCGGTCTGTCGCTGCCGTATCACATCGGCAACGGCTGGTTCGGTGGCTTGATGCCGGCGACTGCTTTTGCGATCTCGGCGCAGACCGGCAACATCTACTCGGGCCTGTGGTACGCCATCGTGATTGCGGTCATGACCGTGGTCGTCGGCACACTGTTCGTGCCGGGTGGTACCCACAAGAAAGACATCTTCGCTGGTGACAGCGACAAGTAAGCCCGTGTAGGCACATGGCAATGGCCGGGCCGGGGTCTCCTAGAGTCCCCGGCCCGCTTCGCTTTTTGTCAAGGAGATTCCGTGATGAGCGATCTGGTGCTCTCGCAGCTGACGGACCTGTTCCGCATCGGGCTGATCGTCGGCTTGGTCTACACCATGCACAGAACGGCTGCTGTGACGGGGCGCGTGCTGCCGCTGGTCTTGGGTGTGGTGTTTGTGGCGGTGATGCTGCCAGCCACCATGGCCAGCCCATCGGCGAGCTTCACCGACGCCATCCTCGCGGGGCTGGTCTCCAACACGATCATCTTGGTGCCCGTGCTGGCACTGGCTGCGCTTATCGCACGAAAGCGGCGCTGAGTGGCTGGCGCCCAGGTGCGCGTGTTGCCGATGGACCTTGGGGGCGAAGGTTTCCCCGGTCTCGGGCGCCGATGCGGCGCGGCTCATCTTGACGGTGGACCAGCATGATGGCGCCGATGCGGCCATGAAGCTCACGGGCGCGGTGTTGACGGCCGCGTGGGCACAAGAACGTGACATGGCCAACGCCGCGACCCGTGCTGAACTGCTGGCGCAATGCGGCTTGAGCGCGCAGCGCTTGGAGCAGGCTTTGGCGCCTTCGGTGCAAGCGGCCTATGGACATGTCACGCAACAGGCCATTGATGCCCAAGTTTTTGGTTCGCCCAGCCGAGCAACTGCGGGTGATGGTGGCCAGCGACATCAGCCGCGCGCTGGCTGACGGCCCGCAGTCCGGCGGTGCCGGCAGCCGCGCGTTGGGGGCCGCCGTCATCGCCCTGGTGGCCCAGCGCGACGCGCTGCGCCGGGACATGCTGGCGCGCGTGGCCGAGGCCAGCCGCATCCTGCTTTACAGCGCCCGCACGCGGCTGCACGCGGCGGCGGTTTCGCGCCCTCGCCGCGGCGACGGTGGGCGGCCCGGCGATCGGCGGCGCCGAGGCCATCGGCCTGGGCCGATCGATCTACGGCGTGCTCGACCGCCGCCTGGTGGCGCATGCGCTCGAGGCCGTGCAGCAGCGCCTGCAACGCGGCGCTGCGCACCCGGCAGCGCAGTTCG
Source organism: Rubrivivax sp. (assembly GCA_031427055.1). Taxonomy (GTDB): domain Bacteria; phylum Pseudomonadota; class Gammaproteobacteria; order Burkholderiales; family Burkholderiaceae_C; genus Rubrivivax. Next base: position 14,192 of record JANPMR010000425.1, on the reverse strand, counting down.
TCACCGGCACGCGCGGCGGGCAGCTGCTGCGCGTGCAGATGGCACCGGTTCAAGCGCGTCGGGCGCTGTGTTCCGCCCCTGTTCTGCCGTATTCGGGCTGCCGTGGGGAAGGAAAAGGGGCGTTTGAAAAGCCTATCCACCAATCTACGGACGCCACATCGCCACCTTGCGCCGGCTCGGGCCTGAGGGTTGGCCGAAGGTGCTCGAGTCCTGAACCTCGGGGTGGCCTCGGGGTGGTCTCGCGGGCCGGCCTATCGGTTAGTCTCGCGGCCGGGGGCGAGCCACGAGGGGCTTGCAACACGACAAGATGGGCCACCACGCCACATGAACCGAAGGTGCCACTTCATCACCCAAGCTTGCGCGGTGACGCCGGCCGCGCTGCTGTCGGCCGCGCCGGGCACGCCGGGTGCGCCGCCCAGCTTGCAGGGCTTGATCGGCTTGCCGGCGCCCAAGAGGTGAACGCGTGACCTGGCGCGCCAGCCTCTTCGTCAAGTACTTTGCGCTCATCGTGGGGCTGGTGAGCGTGGGCCTGGTGGCCAGCGGCGCCATCAACCTGTACTTCTCGTACCAGGAGACGCGCGCTGCGCTGGTGAGCCTGCAGCGTGAGAAGGCGGTGACCGCCGCAGTGCGCATCGAGCAGTTCGTGCGCGACCTCGAAAGCCAGCTCGGCTGGACGACGCTGCAGATGGCGGCGCCGGGCCAGAGCCTGCTCGAGATCCGCCGGCTCGACTTCCAGAAGCTGCAGCGCCAGCTGCCGGCCGTCACCGACGTGAGCCATATCGACGAAACCGGCCGCGAGCAGCTTCGGGTCTCGCGCCTGGCGATGGACGTGGTCGGCAGCCAGGTCGACTACTCGACTGACCCGCGCTTTACCGAGGCGCGCAAGGGCAAGACCTGGTTCGGGCCGGTTACCTTCCGCAAGGAGACCGAGCCCTACATGATGGTGGCGATCCCCGAGTCGCGCGAACGCAAGGGCGTCACCGTGGTCGAGGTCAACCTCAAGTTCATCTGGGACGTGGTCTCGCGCATCCATGTGGGTGAGCGCGGCTACGCTTACGTTGTCGACGGCAAGGGCTTCCTGGTTGCGCACCCCGACATCAGCCTCGTGCTGCGCAAGGCCGACCTGTCGGCGCTGGCGCAGGTCAAGGCGGCGCTGGCGGCACGCACGGACGCCGACTTTCGCGAAGTCAAGGACGCGCGCAACGCCCAGGGCGAACCGGTGCTGTCGGCCTTTGCCAACATCCAGGCGCTGGGCTGGCGCGTGCTCATCGACGAGCCCGAGAGTGCGGTCTTTGCGCCGCTGTTCGCATCCATGCTGCGCACGGCGGGGCTGCTGCTCAGCGGCGTCGTGGTCTCGATCCTGGCCAGCCTGTTTCTGGCGCGGCGCATGGTCGAGCCGGTGCGCGAGCTCCAGCGCGGTGCCGAGCGCATCGGCGCCGGCGATCTGAGCGGCCTCATCGACGTTCGCACCGGTGACGAGCTGCAGACGCTGGCCGAGCGCTTCAATACCATGGCCGCGCAGTTGCGCGAGTCCTACGCCGGCCTGGAACGCAAGGTCGACGAGCGCACGGCCGAGCTGCGAGAGACGCTGGACCAGCAGACCGCCACGGCCGAAGTGTTGCGGGTCATCAGCGGCTCGCCCACCGATGCCGCTCCGGTGTTCGAGGCCATCGTCAAGGCGGCCAAGCAACTGGGCGGTGTGCGAGACGCCTCGCTCATGCGCTTCGACGGCGAGCAGCTTTGCGTCGTGGCCGCCATCAGCGACGCGCCCGTGTTCCAGGAACGCTTGCCGCGCGGCACCCCGTTCGCACCTGACGAATCCACCCTCAGCGGCCGCGTCATCCTCGCGCGCGGCGTGGTCGAGATCGAGGACATCGCCGCCGACGGGCAATACGCGCAGCGCAACGACTCCGTGCAGCAAGGGTCGCGCATGGGCGTGGGTGTGCCGCTGCTGCGCGAAGGCCTGCCGGTCGGCGTGCTGAGTGTGTTCTGGCGTCAGCCGGGCTACGTGCCGCCCAAGTTCATCCGTGTGCTGCAGACCTTCGCCGACCAGGCCGTGATCGCAATCGAAAACGTGCGCCTGTTCAACGAGATCCAGGACAAGAGCCGCCAGCTCGAAATCGCCAACAAGCACAAGAGCGATTTCCTGGCCAACATGTCGCACGAGCTGCGCACGCCGCTCAACGCCATCATCGGTTTCTCCGAGGTGCTGGGCGAGCGCATGTTCGGCGAGCTCAATGCCAAGCAGGCCGAGTACACCGACGACATCCACAGCTCGGGCAAGCACCTGTTGGCGCTCATCAACGACATCCTCGATCTCTCCAAGATCGAGGCCGGGCGCATGGAGCTCGACCTGGTTGAGTTCGACGTGCCGGCGGCGCTGCAAAACGCGCTCACACTGATCAAGGAACGCGCGCAGCGCAACGGCATCGCGCTGGGCCTGCAGCTAGACCCCGCGGTGGGCCACTTCACCGCCGACGAGCGCAAGTTCAAGCAGATCATGCTCAACCTGCTGTCCAACGCGGTGAAGTTCACGCGCCCGGGCGGGCGCATCGACATCAGCACGCGCAAGGCAGGTGAGGCGATCGAAGTCGCGGTGGCCGACACCGGCGTCGGCATCGCCCCCGCCGACCAGGCCGCCGTGTTCGAAGAGTTCCGCCAGGTCGGCCGCGACTACACCAGCAAGGCCGAAGGCACCGGTCTGGGCCTGGCGCTGACCAAGCGTTTCGTCGAGCTGCACGGCGGCACGTTGGCCTTGCAAAGCGAGCTCGGCCGGGGCTCCACCTTCACCTTCACCTTGCCCAAGCACCATGGCCAATGAACACATCCTGCTGATCGAAGACAACGGCAAGAACCGCAAGCTCGCGCGCGACATCCTGCAGCACCACGGCTATCGCGTCAGCGAAGCGGTGACGGCCGAGGACGGCCTGGCGCTGGCGGCGGCCGAGCCGCCCGACCTGGTGCTGATGGACATCCAGCTGCCGGGCATGAACGGCATCCAGGCGCTGCGCCGGCTGCGCGAGAGCGCTGCCACGCGCGCAATTCCGGTGGTCGCCTTCACGGCCTCGGTGATGCCCAGCGACCGGCACGAAATCATGAGCGCCGGCTTCGACGCCTTCCTGTCCAAGCCCATCGCCATCAAGGAGTTGACCGAGACGGTGGCGCAGCAGATTGCCAAGGGGCTCGAGCGCAAGCCAGGGCCGCAAGCCAAATGACAAAGCCGGCCCGCATCCTCGTCGTCGACGACGTTGCCCACAACGTCAAGCTGCTGGCCGACCTGCTGGCCTTTCACGGCTACGAGGTGATCACGGCCACCGACGGCGACGAGGCGCTCGAGCGCGTGCGCGACTCGCAACCCGACCTCGTGCTGCTTGACGTGATGATGCCGCGCATGAACGGCTACGACACCTGCCGCGCCATCCGCGCCGATCCGGCCACGGGCATCCTGCCGGTGGTGATGGTCACGGCGCTGGACCCGGCGGCCGAGCGCATCAAGGGCATCGAGGCCGGCGCCGACGACTTTCTCAGCAAGCCCATCAACCGCCAGGAGCTGCTGGCGCGCGTGAAGTCACTGCTGCGCGTGCAGTCGCTGTTCCAGCAGGTCGACCAGCACAAGCGCGAGCTGGCGGCATGGAACGCGCGGCTCGAGGAGCGCGTGGCGCAGCAGTTGGAGCAGATCGAGCGGCTGGCGCGGCTGCGGCGTTTCTTGTCGCCCTCGGTGGCCGAGCTCATCGTGGCCGGCCAGCTGGACGACCCGATGGTGACGCACCGGCGCGAAGTGGTGGTGGTCTTCATCGACCTGCGCGGCTGGTCGGCCTTCACCGAGTCCGCCGACCCCGAAGAGGTGTTCTCGGTGCTGCGCGCCTACCACGCCGAAATCGGCCAGCTGGTGGGCGAGCACCAAGGCACGATCGAACACTTCGCTGGCGACGGCGTGATGATCATCTTCAACGACCCCGTCGTGCTGCCCGAGCCGGCGCAGTCGGCGGTGAAGATGGCGCTCGCCATGCACACCGCGGTCGATCGCCTGGCCGCGGGCTGGAAGAAGATCGGCTACCGCCTGGGCTGCGGCATCGGCATTGCGCAGGGCTACGCCACCATCGGCACCATCGGCTTCGAGGGGCGGCACGACTACGGCACCATCGGCGTCGTCACCAACCTGGCCGCGCGCCTGTGCGGCGAGGCGGCTGCCGGGCAGATTCTGGTCTCGCAAAAGGTCAACGCCCGCATCGAAGGCCTTGTGAGCACGCAGCCCACCGAAGAGCTCAAGCTAAAGGGGTTTCACGCCCCGGTCGCCGCCTACAGCGTCATCGGCCCCACGCAGGCTGCAGCATGAACCCAAGCGGCGCGCCATCCCCTGCGCTTGGGCCTGATGAAACCCCGGATGTCGCAGGCTACGCGCGCGGCGATGATGGGCGCGCGAGTTGCCTGATGGAGGCGCCTGACCTCCTGTTCACCGCCCAAGCCACCGTCTGCGCAAAGCAGCGGCCTGGGGTCATTCACTTGCCAGGGAGCCACACCGTGACAGCGATCCTTAGAGGGAAGATTGTCCGCGCCACCCTGGCGCTCACGCTGGCCGCTGCCGCGTGGGCCGTGCTGGCGCCCGGGCTGGCGCAAGCCACCGAAGGCGGCGGCTCGAGCCGCCTGCCTGGCTTGCTCACCATCAGGGCCGGCATGATGCCGCCGCCGGGTTTGCGCTTGAACCTGCAGCTTGCTGACTACAGCGCAAACAAGACGCTCGACGGGGATGGCAAGCCGCGCGCCGGCCTCTCGAACTTCAATCTGCATGTCAAGGGTGTCGGCGGGCGCCTGATCTACGTTTGGCCTGGCGCCGAGTTGTGGGGCGGGGCCATCGCGACAGGCCTGGCGGTCGCCGCGCACGTCGACCTCCGTGTCCGGTTCGACGTGCAGACACCCGGTGGCGTCGTGCACCGCGAGGGCCAGTCCAGCGGCGCCAGCAGCGACACGCACCTGACGCCGATCATGCTCGGTTGGCGCGGCGAGACCTATCACCAGATGGTCGGGCTGGAGCTGTTCCTGCCCACCGGCGCCTTTGATCGGACACAACTCGCCAACCCGGGGCGTGGCAACCGCGCGTCCGGCGCTTCGTACCAAGCGACCTGGTTTCCTGTGGCCGCGGTCGAGGCCAACCTGGGCGTCGTGGTCCTTCAAAACAGCCGCAACCCCGACACCAACTACCAAGGCGGCCGCGAGCTGATGATGGATTACGGCGTCGGCTACGTACTGGCGCCGCAGTGGCAGTTGGGCGTTTCTGGCTACCTCATCAAGCAGTTCAGCGACGACCGCTCCAACGGCCAGCCAGTGGCCGGCGGCAACCGCGCCCAGGTCCTGGCCGTCGGCCCCTTCCTGCGCTACACCCCGGGCAGGAACTGGGGGCTGACCATCAAGTACCAGGCCGAGACGAAGGTCAAAAATCGCGCCAGCGGCAATCGCATGTATGTGCAGACGTCGACGAGCCTGTGGTGAGCGCGCACCCGGGGCTGCAATGGCGATGACCGGGTTGACCACAGGCAGCACATTCACCGCCGCGCTGGCCAGGGCCGCCGTGGCGCTGGCGGGTTGCGTTGCGCTGCTGGCGCCGCTGGACGCCGCGGCGCAGAGCGCAGCCGGCACGCGCCGCATCGGCTTCATCAACATCGGGCCGGCGGCCCTCAATACCGAAAACGTCGCGGCCTTTCGTGCCGGCTTGGCTGAGTTGGGCCATGTCGAAGGCCGCAACCTGGTGATCGACTTTCGCTGGGCCGACAACAAGGCCGAGCAACTGCCGGCGCTGGCGGCCGAACTGCTGGCGCTCAAGCCCGATGTCATCCTGAGCACCGGTGGCCCGGTCGTCGCGCGCGCCGTCAAGGCGGCGACGACGACGGTGCCGGTGGTCTTCATCACCAACGACCCGGTGTTTGAAAAACTCGTCACCAGCATGGCCAAGCCGGGCGGCAACCTGACTGGCGTGGGCTCACTGGCCAACAGCCTGGACGCCAAGCGCCTTGAACTCTTGCAGCAGCTGGTGCCGCGTGCCAGGCGGGTGGCCGTGATCTGGAACCCGAACCATGCCTACGGCGAGGCACTCCTCACCGACATCGAAGCCGCCGGCAAGCGCCTGGGCTTGACGCTGCTGCCGTGGCGGGTGAGCCACCGCGCGCAGCTTGAGGCGGCCTTCGCCGAGATCGCCGCCGCCAAGCCCGATGCCCTGTTCGTCGTCGCCGACGCGGTGCTGGGCTTCGAGCGCGTGCGCATCGTCGAACTCGCTCACAGTGCGCGGCTGCCGGCGATGTACTTCTGGCGCGAGTTCGCCAAGCTCGGCGGCATGGCCAGCTTCGGCACCAGCCTGCCGGCGGCCTATCACCGCACGGCGAGCTACGTCGACCGCATCTTCAAGGGCGCCAAGCCGGGCGATCTGCCGGTCGAGCAGCCGACGACCTTTGAGTTCGTCATCAACCTGAAGGCCGCCAAGGCGATCGGCGTCGACATCCCGCAAACGATGCGCCAGCGCGCCGATGAGGTGATCGAGTGAAGTCCCAATCGCGGCGCTGCGGCGCTGGCGCCGCCTGGCTTGCAAGCGCTGCCGTGGCGCTGGCCTGGATCGCCGCGCTGGCGGCGCCGCTGCAGGCTGCGGCGCAGAGCGCGCCCAAGCTGCAACGTATCGCCTTCATCAGCATGGGGATGGCAGATGACGTGCACATCGGCAACAGGGCTGCCTTTCGCGCCGGCCTGGCCGAGTTGGGCCATGTCGAAGGCCGCGACCACCACCGTGCCGGTGGTCTTCATCACCGGCGATCCGGTGGCGGAGAAGTTCGTCGCGAGCCTCGCGCGCCCCGGCGGCAACCTCACCGGCATGGCCTTGTTGGCGAGCGACCTGGATGTCAAGCGGCTCGAAATCCTGCAGCAGCAGGTGCCGAGGGCGAAGCGGGTCGCCGTGATCTTGAACCCGTCCCAGGCCCGCCTGGAAAGCGGCACCAAGGACTTGGAGGACGCCGGCAAGCGGCTCGGCCTGACGCTGCTGATGTGGCAGGCACGCAATGGCCCAGAGCTCGACGCGGCTTTCGCCGAGATCGCCGCTGCCAAAATTGACGCTTTGCACTTGCTGGCCGACCCGGTGTACGCGGCCGAAAGCCGCCGCATCGTGGAGTTCGCAAGCCGCCAACGTCTGCCCAGCATTCACGCGTTTCGACTGTTTGCGCAGCGCGGCGGCCTGGCCAGCTACGGCACCAATCTGGCGGCAGTCTTCCGGCGCGCCGCGGTCCCCGTCGACCGCGTCCTCAGGGGCGCCAAACCGGGTGACATGCCGATCGGGCAGCCGACGACGTTTGAGTTCGTCATCAATCTGAAGGCGGCCAAGGAACAAGGCATCGAGATCCCGCTGACGCTGCGCCAACGCGCCGACGAGTTGATCGAATGAAGGCGAGCGCCGCATCGGCTTTATCAGCATCGAGCCGGCCGCTACCACCACCACCCACGTCGCGGCCCTGCGCGCCGGCCTCGCCGAGCTGGGGCATGTCGAAGGCCGCAACCTGATCATCGATTTCCGCTTCGCCGACGGCGGGGTCGACCAGCTGCCCGCGCTGGTAGGCGAGTTGCTGGCCCTCAAGCCCGATGTCCTGTTCAGTGCCAGCGGCTTGGGTTGACGGTGCTGGCCTGGCAAGCCAGGAACGGCGCCGAACTTGAAGCCGCGTTCAGCGAGATCGTTGCCGCCAAGGTCGACGCCTTGCACCTGCTGGCCGACCCGGTGTTCGGGGCCGAGCACGTGCGCATCGTCGACTTCGCCCACCGCCACCGCCTGCCCAGCGTGCACTCGTTCCGCCTCTTCGCGGTGGCCGGCGGGCTGGCGAGTTACGCCACCAACCTGGACGAAACCTTTCGTCGCGCCGCGCACCCGATCGACCGCATCTTCAGGGGCGCCAAACCCGGTGAGCTGCCGATCGAGCAGCCGACCAAGTTTGAATTCGTCATCAATCTCAAGGCCGCCAGGGCGATCGGCCTCGACATTGCGCAGGCCATGCGCCAGCGCGCCGACGAGTTGATCGAGTGATACCGAATTGCGTTCGATCGCACAACGGTCCGCTCGGGCTGAGGTTCCGATCGTCCTGGTGTGAACAGACTGCGCGCCGCGGTATTCGCCTCGGGAGCCGTCCGGCGGCTCCTGACCTCAGGGCAGAAAGTCGTCCAGCCTGGCGCCGCTGCGCAGACCGCCCACATGGGCGAAGTGCGCGTCCAGCGTCAGCAGCGCCGCGCCATGCTCCAGGCAACTGGCGGCGATCCACAAGTCGTTGGTCGGGATCGGCTGCCCCTGGCGGCGCAGCGCGGCGTAGACCAGGGCATAGGCGTCGGCTGTGGCGGCGCCGCACGGCACCAGGCGCACGCGCGGCGAGTCGAGAAACTGTGTCAACTCGCGCCGGTTGCTGCTCTCGCGGGAGCCCGCCGCGAAGCCGGCGAGCAACTCGCCCAGGACCGTGGTGCAAAGCAGAATCTCGGCGGCGTGCTGCAGCACCTCCACCATCGCCGTGTCGCCGCGCTTGAAGGCGGCGTAGGCGTTGGTATCGACCGCGATCGGGCGCATGCGCCGGCTACTTCCACAGGGCCGGGTCGACTTCGCAGAATGGCGCAGTGTCGTGCTCGAACCGACGCGCGTGTTGCGCGCTCCAGGTTCCGGCCAGCGCATCGAGGTCGTCGAAGCGCCGCAGCGCCTGCCCGCGCTCGCGCACCGATGCACCGCCCTGCAGCAGGCGCAGCACGAGCGCGTTAAGGCTGCTGCCATCGCGCTCGGCCTGGCGCTTCAGCCGCGCCAGCGCCTTCGGGTCCAGTCCGCGAATGCTCATGCCCGCCATGCAATCACCCATGCACTCAACTTGATGGCGTCGATGCTAGCACCCGGTTGGCGGCCGCGATTGACGGACCGCGCCTAACGCTTTCCTAACGCTGCACTTCGTACAAGCACCTCCAGGCAGACCGATTTCGGTCCGGACGGGGAGCGTGGTCATGGCGATCCAATCGATTCGTGCGGCGGTGGCGGCTGGGCTCGGGGCCTGGCTGGTGGCGTGTGGAGGCGGTGGCGGTGAATCAGCTGGGAGCCCGGGTGTCGCGATGATTGGTGCGGCTGGGGGCACCGCGATTGGCGGGGACGGCGCGCAAGTCGTCTTTCCCAGAGACGCGTTGCGCAATGAAACGACCGTGCGCATCGCGAAGGATTCGACGGGCGCGCCGCCGCTGCCGCCCGCAGCCACCGCCGCCGGAGCTGTGTACACGATCACGCCCCATGGTGAGGCCTTCGCCGTGCATGCCGAGGTGTCGATTCCAGTCGAGATCACCGAAATCGCGGACAACCAGCAACTGCTCCTGGTCTCAGCCGAACCGGGGGACACGCAGTGGCGCGTGCTCTCGGGCGCGACCTACGCCAACGGAGTCCTGCGTGCGCCGGTGATGCACTTCTCCTTCTTCCAGGCGATCATTCTGACCAACGTGGTGATGCCGACGCTGACGACCACCCTGCGCGCCGGCTTCGAACCTATCGGCATGTCCAACAACGTGGGTGGGGCCGGCATCGGCCGGTTCTCGCCTGACTTCGAGTTCAATCAAAGAACAGGGCTTCAGTACTCGGACGCGCATCTGCAAGCCAAGCTCACCTTCCCGGCGCAGTCTGCGCAGGCGTTCAGGGTCGGGGCGCCTCGCCCGCCGCCGACACGTGCTTGCATGCCGATCTCGCTGGGTCACAACGGTGCGGCGTGGCGCTTCTTTCGCGACGGCACCCAGGCCCTGACCGACGCCTCTCATTACCCCATCCTTCAAGGCGCGGAGGGCGACTATCCGAGCGTTCCGACTGAAATTTACTTCAGCGGCTGGAGCGCCTCGTTTACCTCCAACGCGATGTCGGGTTTCGGCGCGGTGCATGTCTATGGCCAGGACACACCACGGCGCGGGGCCTTCGCGCCTGCCGGCTCGGCCGATGTCTGGGCCTTGCCGCCGGCAGGCAACAGCGCCTTTAACGATCAACTGATGTGGCACGGTTTCCTGTCCTTCGATGGCGAGCGGCACAACGGGCGGATGCGGATCGACACGACGATCGCCACCGACTGCAACCTGCTGCTCGAAGCCGTGCCGATCTCGTTTCAGCTCAACCTGGCCAGCCGGATCCCCGCCTGGGTCCCCTACAACGGCGTGCAGGCGCTGTACTCCCCCATCAGTGTGCCCAACGGCATGATCGCCGTGCTGCCGTTCGCGGAAGAGTTCGCCGGCACGACCTTGTCGATCGCCTGGGAGTATTCGCACGACGCTGAGAACTGGGAAGAGATCCCCGTGCCCGCGCAACATATCCGCAACCTGCAGACCCTGCCGCCGGTCGCACGTGGGCTGCTGCTGTCACGTCCTTGAAGCCGGGCCCGCCGGCACGCCCAACGAAGACAGCGGGATTCCCTGCAGGACCGTTCGGGAATAGAGTGGCGCCGCGCCACAGATCCGCGGCGTGGTCTCTGCGACTTCATTTCATCAGGAGAGCGATATGGCCAAATTCATGCTTCGAGTCAACTACACCGCCGACGGCGCCAAGGGCCTCATCAAAGACGGTGGCTCGCACCGTCGTTCGGTGGCCCAAAGGGCGGCCGAATCGGTTGGCGGACGCGTCGAGTCGTTCTACTTTGCCTTCGGCGACACCGACGCCTACGTGATCGCCGACTTGCCCGACGCCGCCAGCGCGGCGGCGATTGCCCTCACCGTCGGCGCCAGCGGCGGCGCCAGTGTGCAGACCGCCGTGCTGATGACCCCCGAAGAGGTGGACGTGGCGGCGCGCAAGTCGCCGCTGTACGCCGCGCCGGGCCACTGAACGCGGCGCACCGGCGCGGGCCTGCATGCTGACCATCCAACAGCTCTTCGGCATCGAGCTGCCGATCATCCAGGCCCCGATGGCGGGTGTGCAGGGCAGCGCCTTGGCGGTGGCGGTGTCCAACGCGGGTGGGCTGGGCTCGCTGCCCTGCGCGATGCTCGGGCCCGATGCGATGCGCCAGGAGCTCGAGGCCATCCGCGCGGCGACCTCTCGGCCCTACAACGTCAACTTCTTCTGCCACGCCCAGCCGCCAGTGGATGCCGCACGCGAGACCGCTTGGCGCGCAGCGCTGGCGCCCCACTACGGCGAGTTCGGCATCGACGCCGGCAGCATTGCCGCCGGGCCCGGCCGCCTGCCCTTCAGCGACGAGGCCGCCGACGTGCTGGCCGAGTTCAGGCCCGCTGTCGTGAGCTTTCACTTCGGCCTGCCGTCGCCGCAGCTGCTGGCGCGCGTGCGCGCTTTTGGCGCCCGGGTGCTGTCATCGGCCACCACCGTCGAAGAGGCACTGTGGCTGCAGGCGCAGGGCGTCGACGCGGTCATCGCCCAGGGGCTCGAGGCCGGCGGCCATCGCGGCCACTTCCTGAGCGATGAGCTGAGCCGCCAACTCGGCAGCTTCGCTTTGCTGCCGCAGCTGGTCGCGGCGCTCAAGGTGCCGGTGATCGCGGCCGGCGGCATCGCCACCGCCGAGGGCGTGGCCGCGGCGCTGGCGCTGGGCGCGGCTGGCGTGCAGGTCGGCACCGGCTACCTGCTGTGCCCGGAGGCCACCACCAGCGCCGTGCACCGTGCGGCGCTCAAGGCCGAGTCGTCGCGCCACACGGCACTCACCAACCTATTCACTGGCCGCCCGGCGCGCAGCATCGTCAACCGCCTCATGCGCGAGCACGGGCCCATCAGCGCGCTGGCGCCGGCCTTTCCGCTGGCCGTCGCGGCCGTGGCGCCGCTGCGTGCACGTGCCGAGGCCCTGGGCAGCGGTGATTTCTCGCCGCTGTGGGCCGGCCAGAACGCCAGCGCCTGCCGCGAGCTGCCGGCCGCCGCGCTGACGCGGCAGTTGGCGCGGCTGGTGCCGCCGCTATCCTTGTCGGCATGACCTCAAACTCAACGCTGCGCCCCGCCGCGCACCCTGTCGTGCGCGCCGTCGAACCCCACGACCGTGCCGCCTGGCAGCCGATCTGGGACGGCTACAACGCCTTCTACGGCCGCCATGGCGACACCGCCCTGCCGGCGGACATCACGGCCGCAACCTGGCAGCGTTTCTTCGACGCTACCGAGCCGGTGTTCGGCCTCGTGGCCGAGGTCGACGGGCGCGTCGTCGGCCTGACCCACTTTTTGTACCACCGCAGCACGACACGCATCGAGCCCACCTGCTACCTGCAGGATCTTTTCACCCTGCCCGAGCTGCGCGGCCGCGGCGTCGCGCGTGCGCTGATCGAAGCCGTGTGCGATCGCGCGCGCGCCGATGGCGTCAAGCGCGTGTACTGGCAGACGCACGAGACCAACGCCGCCGGGCGGCTGCTCTATGACAAGGTCGCGCGGCACCACGGCTTCATCGTCTACGCGCGTGACGTGTAGCGCAAAGAGCTGCGCTGACGCATCGGTCATGATCGGGGTTTGCGCCGGCCATCCCGCCGCAGCGCTGAACCCGACACATCCGCCGTAACCGCCATGTCGCAGACCGCAATGTCCTTTGTGCCCGCCGAGTTCCAGGTGCCGCAGCAGCTCGAGACCGCCGAATTCCGCCTGCGCATGCTGACCGTCAACGATCTCGTCAAAGACTACGACGCCGTGATGACCAGCGCCGAGCACCTGCAGCACATCTGGCCCCATGCCGACTGGCCGGCCGGCATGACGCTGGAGCAGAACCTCATCGATCTGGGCTGGCACCAGAAGGAGTTTCAGCGCCGCACCTCGTTTGCCTACACGGTGGTGAGCCTGGACGAATCGCAGGTGTTGGGCTGCGTTTACTTCAACCCCAGCCGCAAGGCCGCCCACGACGCCGTGGTCTACCTGTGGGCGCGCCAGAGCATGCTGGCCAGCGGCCTTGAAGATCGGCTGTACGCGGCGGTCAAAGACTGGCTGGCGACGCACTGGCCGTTCACGCGCGCCGCCTACCCCGGGCGCGAGATCGCCTGGGCCGACTGGGAGGCCTTGCCATCATGAAGGCGGAAGGGCGTCCGCTGCGCCGCGGCCTGTGGCGGCTGGTGCTGATGGCGGGCTCTGCGGCGCTGTGCGCCTTGCTGTGGACCTACTGGTCGGCGATGTGCGGCAGCACCTGCCCACCGTCGCGCCTGTGGTCGCTGATGGGCATCAGCGTGGCGCTGCCGGTGGTCACCATCGGCATCGTCTTCGAGACTGCCGAGCCGATGCGCAGCATGCGCCTGCTGCGTGCCTACACGCTGGTGTGGGTGTTGCTGGTGAGTGCGGCGGTGTTCTTCACGGTCGAGCGCCTGGGGTGACGGCACACGGCTCGGTATCAGGCCCGACGAGCCCTCCATGCCGTCATCAGTGATGCCTCGCGATCAGGCGCAAGGCCCGGCGGGTTCGTGCGTGCGGGCTCGCCGGCGGCCCAGGCCGCGGTGTCGAGAATCGTCTCGCGCAGCGGCCGGCCCTGCAGCCCGGTGGCCAGCGCGCGGGCGATGCTCACGCGGTGCAGGCCTTCGTCGCTGGTCGGCAGCCACACCGGCAGGTCGCTCCAGGGCGCGATGCCCTGCGCGAGCACGAAGGCCTCGTCCACCCAGGCCAGCTGCGCCGCCGGCGCCAGCGCCTCGCGCGCGGCGTCGAGAAAGTCGCCCCAGCGCAAGGGCGCGTCCGGCCCGGTGAGATTGAAGACGCCGTCGGTGCTGCGGTCGGCCTGCAGCAGCATCCAGGCCGCGAGGTCGCGCGCGTCGATGAACTGCACCGGCGCGTCGGGCCGCCCCGGCGCGATGACCTCGCTGCCCGGCGTGGCGCGCGCAAAGCGCTGCATCCACCAGGTGAAGCGCCCCGTGGGGTCCTGCGGGCCGACGATGAGGCCCGGACGCGGCACCAGGCAGCGGCCAGCGAAGGCGTCTTGCGCCGCCTGCTCGCACAGCACTTTCAGGCCGCCGTAGGTGTCGCCGGTGATCGCTTCAACCGTGGGGTCGGCCAGCGCGACCAACGGCGCAGACTCATCGACTGTGGCGGCGAGGTCGGCGCCCGGCGACAAGCCCGCGTAGGCACTGATCGACGACACCAGCTGGTACTGGCCGACGCGGCCGGCCAGCTTGGCGGCCACGGCGCGCACCTGGCGCGGCACGTAGGCGCTGGTGTCGATGACGCTGTCCCAGGTGTCGCTGCCGTCGAGCGCCGCCAGGTCGCCGTCGCGGTCAGCGATGCGGTGCTCGGC